>JAGLZW010000008.1 GCA_023131225.1 Candidatus Bathyarchaeota archaeon
CTGTCCATTGAAAAGTTCAGCTTCGCATATTCGATTCGATGGAAGTCAACCTTTGTTCGATCGTAATAAGGATCCTGTGAGCCTGGAAGTATATGCCCAAAAAGGAACTCTTGTGTCGACTTGTCCATTCTTCCACCATCGACTGTTGGGCTCCTCAGGACTGATTCGAAAGCCTTACGCAAGCAGTGTGGGGTCACCAACTTCCACCGCGGGATCCCTGCGAGCCTTGCTGCTCTCTTCACAATCAGACCCACTCCACGTCGCCCCAACCTTCTACTAGATCTTTCCTCTCTATTCCATAGAGTCCAGTCCGAATGAAACAATGGATCTTTAGGTTTGATCTTACCGTATTTCTCTTCTCGTTCCATAACATAGATCCTGAGCGCCTCGCCAGCTTCCGGGCAGATAAAGGTGTAGTAAGAGATCTGACCCTTACAGGCATCAGGCACCCTACGCTTCATCTCTGGATAGACCGGAATCATGATGTAGGGTTTACCATTCTTCAGCTCAGTCTCCACATCTCTGTAATCAAGAGCGCATAACGTGCTAACTCTCAAACCACTGCTCCAGAGCATGAGAATGATGGGTCTATCCCTGCAGCTTCCCGCAGCATTGGCCATAGCGTGAACTTCAATTTTGGTCGGAATATACTCTGGGACCTTGCGATAGCGGGCTGGAACGTGATAGGCTCGAATGTTTAGTTCATTGCTTCGCACGTAGCCGTTTACCATAAAGAAAGTTCGAAGCCTCTTAATCAAGCTGTTTACATAGGCCTTGCTTCTGTCCTCTTTAGCAAGTCCATCCACATAGTCTTGAACCAACTTCTCGACCTTGAACTTTGGCAACTGGACTAGTTTCTCCGAGTCATAACTCGACCACTCACAGAACCTCCGTAGCACATTCAAGTATACCTCTCTGGAACTTTCGCTTTGGGTATACCTCTGAAGGTGGTCGAGTAGTCTCTGCACGCTGGGATAGTCGCTCCTCCAAGCATACAGTCCTTTCCGAGCTCTTATCTTGAAATAGACCTCGAAACCTCTAAGTCGTAACGGTTCTTGAGGGTCGAATTTTCCAAATGCTTTCCTAATCAAGTCGAACTTCCAAGAATACAATTAACTTCTTATTATTTAAATATATTTTATTTTAATATTTATTAGTCAAAGGATCCTTTAACATAGTAGAAAAATGTCCTTGATAGATATCCTGCTTAACTTCACTGCCAGTAGTCGCATTAGGCTGTGGCTTCGGCTTAGATTTTCGAGTTGGTACACTGTGGAAGAGATTGCTGAGGGGTTACCTCTCTTCTCGAAGGCGAGAATTCAACAAGTCTTACAAGAATCCCATAGGTTAGGATTAGTGTATCGGCGGAAGAGAAAAACAAGTAAACCTGGGCCTAATCCTTACGAATATCAGGTACCACCGCTTTTGTTTAATGAACTTGAAGGCAGTCAACTAAAGAAACTTGGAGAACTACACAAATGAATTGGCAATAATTTGTGAATAATTGACAGCTTGTGTGGGCTGAAAGGATTCGCTCGCTGTGATTGGCGGGCCCGTGGGGATTTGAACCCCAGATCTCCGGCTTTCACCCATTTTATTAGACCGGAGGCTTGCACATCACTGCTAGTGGTTCGGTGCCTTTATCCTGACTGGGCTACGGGCCCTCACTACAGAAGTCGTATCTATGGAGATAAAGCTATTATGTTGTTTTAGGCTTCTATTAGTTCTTCGTTCAGCCACCACGCTTTCTTTTTTCCCCTTTTCTCTCCTGCATTGTATTGCACTATTGGTTTTCCAAGTTGTTTATTAGATGATTTCTGAATTTTTCGCAATCTGTTGAGGATGAGCCACCGGTTTGTTTTCAAATGTTCGGCTAGTTCTGGGGTTGTTGCACCTTTGTAGCGCAGCAGGTAGTCTATAATTTTATGGTCTGTTTCGTCGATGCAGAAGGTGTGGGGGTTGATTTTTCCCCGCTCATACGTAAGTATTTCAAGTTTCGCAAGATATTTTTTTATTTCGGAAAATTCCGCTTCCAGCTTACCAACTCGTTTTTCAAGGCCCAAAATTTTATCTGGTCTCGGGACTGTTTGAAGTTTTTCCGTGATAGCATCCCGAATGAAGGCGCTTCTTTCGCCCTCAGATACTCGTAGAACGAGTTCTTTATAGACTTCTTCAGGGATCTTTGCAGAGACTATTGTAAGTTTTCCCATAGATTTTCCTCATATCTAGTTAGAACGCAAATAAAAAACATTAACTGCATAAAACGACAAAATTCTAGAAAAGTCTTAAAAGCCAAAAAGAAAAAGTAGCTAAATCTGGGAATGGATGTAAGAACTTATGAAAACAACAATATCGATTATAAAAATGTGACGTAGGTTCTTTGGTGGGACATCACGTTGTTCCTGAGCCGCTATTTGAAATAGCGAAGACAAATCTTGAAGAAGCAAAGGAGAAAGGACTTATTAATGGCTCTTATGTGTTCAACGCCGGGGATGACCTTGAACTTCTAATGGTTCACGAAAAAGGTGAAAAAAACCGAGAAATCCACGCATTAGCTTGGGACATCTTTCAGAAAGCTACAGATAAAGCCAAAGACCTAAAGCTGTATGGAGCAGGACAAGATTTGCTGAAAACAGCGTTCAGCGGCAACATCCGTGGTATGGGTCCAGGCGTAGCAGAGATGGAAATTGAAGAAAGAGGTTCGGATCCAATCATCGTATTTGCTGCTGACAAGGCCTCAGCAGGCTCATTTAATTTTCCCTTGTTTCGCATATTCGCTGACCCTATGAACACAGCTGGACTTGTAATTGACCCAAGCATGTTTGGTGGTTTCAAGTTCGAAGTTTTAGATACGAGAGAAAACAAGAAAGTGGTTTTGAAATGCCCCGAGGAGATGTATGAATTGATTGGTCTCGTTGGAACGAGCACATGTTATAGTGTTTCGCGTGTTTGGCTGGCTAGAGAAAATCTTTTGTGTGCAGTAACTAGCACTACGAGACTATCGCTTATTGCAGGGAAATATGTTGGAAAGGATGATCCAGTTGCCATCGTGAGGGCTCAGCACGGATTACCTGATGTTGGCGAAATTCCAGTGCCATTTCTTCACACATATTTTGTTGAGGGATGGATGCGAGGAAGCCATTGGGGACCCCTCATGCCTGTGAGCTTAAAAAATAGTAAGTGCACAGTTTTTGATGGTCCACCTAGAATGGTTGCTATTGGCTTTCAAGTTTGTAATGGTGGAATTGCGAGTGATAATAATGGTGCACCAATGATAAAAGATATTTTTGATGATCCAGCGTTTGACATGGCGCGTCGAGAGGCTGTGGAGATGGCGGGAGTACTTCGCAGGATGGGTGAGTTTGAGCCAGCACGTTTGAGTGCTGAAGCTATGGAGTATACAACGCTACCTCAGATAGTGGAGAAACTGAAAGATCGCTTCAAGCCAGCTTAGTTCTTTCTTCTAATCAGCTCCTGCTCACCAAGTAGACTTTGAAAGGTTCACAAGCTCGTCGCAGCGAGTCTTGGCGGCTTCGTAGACTAGTCTTCGGAGTTCCTGTCCTGACGCTTCTGTTTCTCTAATTATTCCCATTTTTTTTGCCAGTTCTTGGTCGCCGATGCTTTCAAGCCATCGTTCAAAATCTTTTCGAATAAGATGGAATTCTACCGAGTCTATGTCAGCATTTTTTATTTTTTCGCAGAAATCTGGAAGGCTATTGGCCAGCAGGCCTGAATATTGGTTGATTCCTGTGTAAAAATAGAATGCCTTTTCAGGAGCTAATGGGCTTAAGAGGGAGGCTGCTACTTCTTTGCTGGTTTTGGGCTCCAGAATTTCTCTGCCGAGATTGGTTATCTGGTAGTAACCTTTTTCTGGAGAAGAGACATATCCTGCCTTTTTTAGTCCAAGGATGTACATCATGCAGGAGGAGAAATTGAGTTCGACTTTTCTGGCTATGTCTTTAGGCTTTCGAAGTCGGCTTTCTTCAGCCATTACTTTTAATATTGTTTTTTTGATAGGGTTTAAACGCATTAATCTATTACTCTCCATCTTATATTATCTATTGTCCGTTTTGCCTTTTCAGATTTTTGCTCTTTTTAAGAGAAACACTTTGCACGCATTTATTTTTTTATGTACCTTATGAAAGCACACCAGACAAAGAAGTAAGAATATTAAAAACTTTAATAATACCCAGTAGCAGTTCAACTGAGCAAAGAGGAAGAAAGCAACATGCCACAAGAAACACTTGTGAAGCTTATTAAAGAGCAAATTAAGATGGAGAAGAACTTTGTAACAATCGTCAATGAGCAAATTAAAAATGTACATAATGTAGCAGCCAAGTTATTACTATTGGAAACCCAGAAAGATTCTGAGAAGCATGCCATGATTCTAGAAGGCATATTAGACGTGATCAGCCAAAAAGATGCTAAACCCTTATGGGATACTCTGCAGGACAGTTATATCGACAAACTAGTTGTTAAAAAGAACCTGGAACGACACATCAAGACTGAGACAGCGATGCTTGGACTCATAAAGAAAGAGATAAAAGAAACGAAAGATGAAGGCGTACGATTGCTGCTAGAACATATTGCTAGTGACGAGGAAAAACACCACAAGATACTGCAAACAGTCGTAAAGCAGACCTACAAAATTAACCCATAAACTCCCCAAACCCCTTTTTCATGCTTCGCATCTACATTTTTTAGGAAACGCAAATAAGCAATAATGCCATAAGCCATAGAAACAGCATCGAGACAAACGAGGACGATGAGAACTAATGAGATTGGCTGTGATGGTTTACGAATACCCACCTAAGATAGTTGGAGGTTTAGGTACGTATGCGGCAGAAATAACGCGGAAATTTGTACTTTTAGAGAATGACGTATCGGTATTCACCATGAATGATGATGAAGGAGCTCTTCCTACTAGAGAGTTATGGCGTGGAATTGAAATCCACCGCCCTCTTCATATAGATGTCTCAGATTCTCTGCCAGACGTGATTGCCGAGGACGTTAGAAGATGGGGGAGAGGAATACAATTCTTCTCAAAAATTCTTGTTTACAATTATCTTAGCGCTTCCAAGATAGTTAATGAACTTGTCAAGAAAGAAGGTTTCAAATATGATGTTTTGATTGCGCATGATTGGCTCTCAGTGATTGCTGGTATTACAGCGAAGAGAGAGCTTGGACTGCCTTTAGTATTTCATGTTCACTCAACAGAGAAAGGGCGAACTCTAGGCAACGGGTCGGAAGTTGTCAGCAGCATTGAGCATCGAGGCGGACAAATGGCTGATTTGGTGGTTACTGTTTCAAATGCAATGAAAGAAGAGTTAGCTGAATTAGGCTTTCCGAAAGAGAAAATTAGAGTTTGCTATAACGGAGTTGACCCACAAAAATATTCTCCCGAGCAAGTGGGTGAGGAGAAGCGAAAAGAGATACGTGAAAGTTATGGGATTAACGATGACAATCAAATGATACTTTTTATCGGAAGACTTGTCTGGATCAAAGGTGTTGACAAGCTTATCATGGCTATGCCACATGTATTGCAGAAGGTCCCAAGCGCGAAATTGGTAATTGTTGGTTTAGGAGACATGGAGGGGCATCTGGAAAATATGGTTAGAGGCCTCAAACTTGGAGACGCTGTAAAGTTTCGTTTTGAATTTGTACCTGAAGAAGAACGAATTGCTCATTATGCAGCCTGCGATTTGGCTGTATTTCCGAGTCTTTACGAACCGTTTGGAATCGTTGCATTGGAAGCCATGAGCATGGAGAAACCAGTTGTTGTAGGCGCCAGCGGAGTTAGCGGCATGAGAGAAATTGTGGTGGCTGATGGTCCTGGGCAATGTGGCTTTCACATTAATCCTAATGACCCCGTAGATATTGCTTGGGGAATCGTTAGCTCTCTTCAAAATAATGACAGAAAACTCGAGTTGGGCAAAAACGGCAGAAAACGTGTCTTGACAGAATTCACTTGGGATGCGATAGCTAAGAAAACTTTAGAGATTTATGATGAACTCATGAAGAAAGAAGAGAAAAAAGATTAAGCAACTTTTGTCCAAAGATCTAGACCACACGCAGGATGTTATCGTTTGCTGAATGACATTCGAAAAGACTACCTTCTCAACCGTTGGGTTGTTGTCGCCACCCACAGAAGACGTAGGCCGACAGATTTTGCCAAAAAGGAACCAACTGCTCAAAGTGTTGACAAGAGTTTATGTCCCTTCTGTCCTGGAAATGAGCGAAAAACACCGCCCGCTGTGCTTGTCTATTTGAAAGGAGAAAAGGGAGTGGTAAAAGAAAAGGATACAAATGGCTCACGCCACAAAAATTGGCTGATTCGCTGCGTACCGAACTTGTATTCCGCTTTTTCTCCTCCTAGGAAAGGAGAAAGCTTCGAATCGGGTAAAGCAGTGGGGCATCATGAGGTGCTTATTGAATCACCCAATCACAACGAGCATCCGGGTGCAGCAAAAATTTCTCAGATAGTCCACGTGATTAATGGATACGTAGACCGTTTGAAGGCGCTTTCTTCCAAACCTTACGTGGAATACATTTCGATTTTCCGAAATCACGGTTTAAGTGCTGGGGCTTCATTATCACATGCTCACAGCCAAATAATTGCGATGCCGACAACACCAACTATTCTAAGCGATGAGCTAAGGGCGAGCAAAGAGTTTTTTGAAGTGCACAGAAAATGTGTTTTCTGCGACATAATTGAGAGAGAAAAGAGTGGCCCTCGGTTTATTTGGCAAAATGAAAGTTTTGTTGCTTTTGCACCTTGGGCAGGAATTCATCCCTTCGAGTTTTGGATAATACCCAAGAGACATCAGGCAACACTGTTGGATTTAAAGCGTAGAACTGTAGAAGACTTGGCTGAGGCTTTGAAAATTTGTCTGAGCGGACTAGAGTCACTCCTAAATGACCCTCCCTACAATTATGGTTTTCACATAATACCATCAAACAAAGTGGCAGACAAGTTTTATCATTGGCATTTGGAGGTTTATCCGAAACTGTCTATCTGGGCAGGGTTTGAGAAGAGCACTGGGACATATATTAACGTGGTGCCACCAGAAGACGCTGCACAAAATCTAAAACAAGCAATAGAAAAGCGACAACTCAACAATCAAAGTTAACCCTGCTGTTTCCTTCTAGGAAAAAATTTGCCAGTTGCACGCTGATATCCCAAGTACGTCTCACCAAACCTTTTCGTCAACAATTCCTCCTCTGCAATTGTTATGCGTACATAGCTTGGAATTGCGATAAACGGGATCACTGCAATCAAGTTGAGAAAAATAAAGAATAGACCGGCGAATAAGATGAAATAAGCAAGATATGAAGGATGACGCACGTAACGATAAGGACCCCAAGTCACAAGCTTCTGATTTTCAGGCATTTCCCAAGAAACAGCGTATCTGCCTCTAGCCAAGACGCTACAAAGGAATAGTGCATAGCCAAAGACAGTGGCAAAAATGCCTACAAACTGCACCAACGAACTAAAAGGAAATCGTAGCTGAAAGAAAAAACCACCTGCGATTTCGTAAAACCCTGTGAAAACTAGAACAATATAAAGAACTGATTCTAGAAAAAAGATCAAGGTACCAAGAGCCGCCAAGATGAAAATCGACCCACTTAGCTGTCTCACTTCAGCTCTGTATCTGTCTCTTTTTTTGCTGGCGCTGAACCGTTTCAAATTACAAAGATTTACACATGCAAAAATAGTGAGGCAAACTGCTAGAAAAACCGCTATTGCCAAATCAGGGAGCATAAATCAGAAATTATGGATTCAATTACTTATTTGTTCACTTGACGAATTCACTAAACCCTCGCTCAACAGGTGTCCTACCACAAGTTCCTTCAACAAGGTTGGCGAACAAAAAATAGACACAAAATGAATTGTACTTATAAAAACATGTAGTGCAATTTCCTTAGCTACGATATCTTCTCTTCTTTCCATGTGCGAAGTGGCAACGTCAATTCTAGAGATTACCACATCTTTAGTCATCATACTCATCTTTCTTCTTCACCTCAGCCAACACATAATCAGTAATGTAATCTGCAATATTCACATTAGTAACAGATTGTAGCCCGTGCCACCCAGGCTGACTATTTAGCTCAATAATAAGCGGCTCGTTCTTGCCTTCCAAAATATCAACGCCCGCAACTTTGCATCCAACAACTCTAGCTGCTTTGACTGCTAAACCCTCCAACTCCCTGCTAATCCGAATCGGTACTGGTCGAGCACCTTGACTTACGTTTGTCTTCCACGAATTTCCAACTCTCCGCATAGCAGCGACAACATGGTCACCAACCACAAAAGCACGAATATCAGAATCTCCATGGGGAATAAATTCCTGGAGATAAAGAACTCCATGATGAAACCTTACAGAGTCAAAAATTCGCGTAGCGATATCCAAATCAAAAATTCGTGTGGAACCAACTCCTCGCGAACCGAAAAGAGGCTTCAAGACAATATCACCTCCTAATTCATGAAAACCCTTCAAAGCTTCCTCTAAATTTTCAGTTACCACAGTTCGCGGCACAGGCAACGCACGTTCCTCTAATAGTGCCAGAGCATAATACTTATCCACACACCGCTCAATCGCTCCAGCTGGATTAACAACCAAAACCCCACGCCGCTCAAGAGTATGCAATAAATCCATTCGAAAAATAATTTCCTCAAGTGAACCACGACCAATGGAACGGATAATTAAAGCCGCTAAATCCCTAGCCATATTAACATTGTTCACGCCTACAGCAGGCTGGTAACCAACTCTCGCTGCAAGACTGGAAAAGCTAAAAAATACGGGCGACAAACCCCGTCTTTCAAGAGACGCCCCTAACTGCTTAGTTCCCCATCCCTCAACATTCTTTCCAAGAATACCCACGATCAAACAAACCAGACCTCGCTTAACACAACACGTAATAAAATAAAAAGCATACACATTATCCAAGATCGTCTAGAAACGGAACGTTTATATTCCGATTCTGATATAGTAATACTTGCTATATGTCTAATAAAAGACATATTGTAGATTTGAAGAACGAAAGAACTGTTCAACACATAAACAGCCGTGCAAGAAATGAAGTGTCCATATCTCTCAAGCGCTTCAAAAAAAGAGTGCGTGAAAATGTTAGCAAAGAATATGGATGGAGAGCTTTCTGACTTTGATCTGAAACATTTTTGTGACGGCAACCCAGTTTACTGTTACTACTTTAGGCTACCTGCTCTCCAAGCAGCGGAGGAACTTTCGAAAACTGAAGTAGCACTTGAAATGTTGCCTAGAGAAATACCACTACCAACAACTTTGATGAAGGACGTTTCTTTGAAAACAGAAAAACATCCTTTACAAGAATAGCGGCTCTTAAATGATTAAGGGACAATTTCTCCCGCAACGTATTCTAAACACCTTTCACTGCGCATGTGCATAGCAATCGTGCCTGTTTCTTGTCCTCCATTTTGAGATTTAGTTTAAGCTTCAAATAAACTGAGGGCGTTCATGTAGTCATTGTATGTGTCAATAGTTATCCAGGAACCGTGATATTCAAAGCCTTTCAAGGCGTTTTGCCTTGCTAGTTTTGGCAGCACCAGTTCTTCGAAGTTTCCTGTGCTAGGGAAGTGTTTTAGTACGATACTTTTTTTCATAGAGTAGTGTCCAGCATTTACGTAGAAGTCAAGCTGCGGTTTTTCTTCAAATTCTTTGATGTATCTGTTTTTAATTTTGACTTTCCCATAGGGCAATGTGGGTTTCGCCAGTAATACAACTATTGAGTTGTCTGATTCTGCAAGGAGTTCATTTGGATTGAAATCAAATGCAAGGTCATCGACATTACATGCGTAAAATGTTTTACTTTGGATTAGCTGACACGCTTTTTTCAAGGCACCTCCTGTACCAAGTCTGGTGTTTTCAATTGACATTATTATGTTGGCGATTTTTGTTTGTTTGAATTTTTTATAGATGTCAGTTTTCAACATGATATATCCGAGAAGGTCTTTGCTTAGTGCAAGGACAATCTTTTTGAAACCATTCTTTGTGAGCCAGTTGACTTGTTTTTCAATGAGGGTTTGGGCACCGAGATTTAGTAGTGGTTTAGGTATTTGGGCTTCTGGTCTCAGCATCCAAGTTTGTCCACCGCAGAGTATTATTGCTTCTTTTATCTTTGGCATCTAATCTATCTCGATTATTTCTTAGTTTGGTGTAATTATAAATTCTTAGTGCTGATGTTTAAAGAAATCAAGTTTTGATTTATGTTTGTTGGCCTAAGTAGACTCCTAAGAGGTTCTGAAAGTGGAGACTTTGTGCACCTCTTCTAGACCTCTCTAGACTAGAAAAAGGTCATCTACATAAATCAGAACTCGCTAATTTGCGAGCCAATACCAAGCAACGCTTAAAAGCTGTATAAACAGCAATACTACACTCACAATAAGACAAGTCAAAAAGCTATAACAATAAAACTAAGAGATGAGTTAAAATGCCATTCAAGAAAAGAGACTTCCTAATAATTGAATATGTAGCAAAGGTCAAGGAAACAGGAGAAGTATTTGACACTACTTTGGAAAATATAGCAAAAAAAGAACGAATATACAAGGAAGGAGAAATTTATGAGCCTAAACTTGTTGTCATTGGTGAAGGATGGGTACTCAAGGCATTGGACGACAGCCTGTCATCTCTTCAACTAAACAAGCCAAAAACAATCGAAATCCCACCAGACAAGGCCTTTGGCCCCAGAGATCCAGAAAAGCTAAAGATGGTTCCATTAAGGAGACTTAGAGATAAAGGGATAACGCCACAGCTTGGAATGCGTATCGAATATGAAAAGAAGTCAGCCACGATTAGAACAGTTGGAGCAGGTAGAGTGCAATTAGACTTCAATCCACCACTTGCAGGTAAAACTCTAGTCTACGAAGTTACGGCAAGGAAAAAACTTAGAACGAATAAGGAGAAAATGTACGCGCTAATTCACCGAAGGATACTTTTGGCCGATATCGCAGGGTTCGGTTTGGACATTGAAAAAACTGAGGTAAGAATACAGGTTCCAGAAGAGGCATTCTATCTAGAAGGCCTGCAGCTGGCAAAAAGAGGCGTCGTTACCGACATACAACGCTTTTTCCCCAAAATCACAAAAATAGAATTTGTTGAAACATTCAAAAGTCCCAAAGCAACAGAGACAATAAAAGAAACAACAAAGAAAAAGCGAACGAAAAGAGCAAAGAAACAAAGAACCAAATAAGATAGTCTCATTCCTTTTCATATTACTCCCGTTTTCTTTGCAAGCACCTTAGCCGATTTTTCGGTCAACCTTTTTTGGTCCAAAATAGTATACCGCTCGGGCCTAATGGTTCTTGCTTTCACTAAAGATTTTATCAAATCCTCTGACTCAACTCCAAGTTCTTCAGCAGTTGTTGGAGCACCAACCTTTTCCAACTTCGATTTAATGCGACGCCAATTCAACTCATGCAAACTAGCCATCATTATAGTGCCAACGCCAACCTGTTCCCCATGCATTGCAGGCTTAGAAGCAACTAGGTCTAAAACGTGGCTAAACAAATGTTCTGAACCGCTACTGGGTCTACTATTTCCTGCTATGCTCATAGCGACGCCGCAGCTTATGAGCGCTTCCAAAAGAACTCTCAGTCCCTCCTCATTCCCTGGTCTAATAGACTCCGCGTTTTTTGCAACGAGCTTTGCGCTCATTAGTGCCAAGCTTGCAGCGTATTCACCATAATATTCATTTTTCACTTTGTGTGCGAGATGCCAGTCGCGAACGGCGGTGAATTTGGCGATGACGTCACCACATCCACTGGCTGTGTAGCGATGAGAAGCTTGAATAATGATATTTGTGTCTGCAATTATGGCCATAGGAGCCTGTGCCATAACGGAGTAGGGCTTTTCTGACCCCTTGATTGAAGCGAGAGGACTTGCAATGCCGTCATGGGACGCACTGGTAGGTACGCTTATGAAAGGTGTACCTTGCTGTGCGGAACTGAGCTTTGCAATATCGATTTTTGTGCCGCCTCCAACTCCCAGAACCACTTGAGGCTTTGTTTCGTTTATCCTAGCTCTTACAGCAGCTACTTCCTCCACGGTGGAAGAGGACACTAACAAACGATCGACACCGATTCCGGAATCCTCAAGTAAGTCAATAACTCTGTGTCCTGCAATTTTGAATGTCTGGGTGCCTGTTACAACAAAAGCTGACTTTAGAAATCCGAGTTTTTTGCAGATAGGTACCACCTGCTCTATAGTTCCATTTCCGATTAGAACTTCTCTTGGGAGTTGCATTTGATGAAGCTTCATGGTCAAAGGAAATCACTCCACTTGCAAAGTACGTTTTCCATCTATACTAGTGTCCACGAAATCTTTTTAAATCAGTCGGTATGTATACCGATAGCGATTAACTTCCTTTGGAAGATAACTGTAAAGAGCGCACCCGATTTTAAAGGAGACATGAAAATGCGTGAAATATCAAATCAACTAGTCCTTAAAGGCACCACCACTGTAGGCATTGTTTGTAGTGATGGCGTAATTCTGTCCTCAGATACTCGCGTAACAATGGGCACCTTTATAGCCCACAAAAAGGGAAAGAAAATATACAGAATTGATGAACACATTGCTATGACTATATCAGGAAGCGTTGCCGACGCTCAGCGTGTTGTTGAGGTGCTTATGGCAAATGCACAGCTATATAAAATGAGCTTTAGAAGACCTATCCCCATAAAAGCAGCTTCTAGACTGGTCGCAAATCTCCTGTTTTCATCTCGCTATGCACCTTTGATTGCCCAAGTCCTCATCGGAGGAATCGACGACACAGGCGCTCACGTGTTCTCGCTGGATCCTCTAGGTAGCTTGATCGAGGAGAAATGTGTCGCTACAGGTTCCGGTTCTCCAGTAGCTTATGGTGTTCTTGAAGACAAATATCAAGAAGAGAGGTCTACAAAGGACTTGTTGCCAATTGTTGTTCACGCTGTGAAAGCGGCCATGAAAAGAAACATAGCAACTGGCGACAGCTTTGATGTCGCAATCATCGATGAAGAAGGCTACCGCGAACTGGGTGAAGAAGAGAAAAAAAACATAGTGGAGACGGTGTCAGAGACGAGGAGAAAAGCGTGACAACAGCTGGGAAGAGCAAAGTAGAAATAAGTCAGACTGTCTTGCAGCATATACCTAAGGAAGCAGAAGTTACCAGAATAGAGTTTGAAGGGCCAGCATTAGCAGTTTATACGAAAAAGCCAGAAATTTTGTTTGAGCAAAGCTCCATCATTGCAGATATAGTTGGTTTGATTCGCAAAAGGATCGTTGTGAGACCAGACCCCTCAGTAAGGTTACCAGAAAAAGAAACAACAAAGATAATAAAAAAAGTGGTTCCAAAAAAAGCTGAAATTACAAGCATAAATTTTGACCCAAGCCTTGGCGAAGTCATAATCGATGCGAAGAAACCAGGTTTAGTCATAGGAAAGAACGGGGCAGTATTGCAAGAGATTGTAAAAGAAACAAGATGGCGACCCAGAATCTTAAGAAGCTCTCCCATTCCTTCAAAAATAATATCTCATATGCGTCACTACCTTCATTCGGAAAGCAAAGAACGTGAAAGAGTGCTGCGCACCATTGGCGAAAGAATTTTTCGACCGTCAATTTGTGAAGTGGGCGACGTAAGAATTTCAGCTCTAGGTGGATTCCGAGAGGTCGGTCGTTCTGCAATTTTGCTGCAAACAAGAGAAAGCCATGTGCTTTTAGACTGCGGCATTAACCCTGGCTCATCAAACTCTCTCGATGCTTTCCCGCGGCTTGACATGCCCCAATTCGACATAGATGCACTTGACGCCGTAATCGTGAGCCATGCTCATCTTGACCACTGCGGCTTTCTTCCCTATCTATTTAAATACGGTTATGATGGGCCAGTTTACTGTTCTGCCCCAACATCGAATCTGATGACCCTGCTTCAACTGGATTATTTAGACGTTGCAAGCAAGCAAGGGGTAATGGCGCCTTATGACCAAAAAGACGTCCGTGGATGTGTTCTACATACTTTACCGTTGCGTTATGGCGCCGTGACTGACATTTCGCCTGACATTCGTTTGACCCTGCATAATTCCGGTCACATTTTAGGCTCCTCAATAATTCATTTACATATTGGAGAAGGCTTGCACAATCTTGTATATACTGGTGACTATAAATATGCAAAAACCACTCTTCTGGAAGCGGCTGCCACAGAGTTTCCCAGAGTAGAAACAATAATAACTGAAAGCACGTATGGCGCTCCGCAGGATTTGATGCCTTCAAGAATTGCTGCTGAAGAAAAGCTTTCGTCGACAATAAATGCGACATTAGAACGTGGCGGAAAGGTTATGATTCCAGTGCCTGCGGTTGGTAGAGCTCAGGAAATTTTGTTGATTATTGATGGTTACATGAAAAGAGGCTTAATGAAAGAGGCACCAGTTTTCATTGAGGGAATGATTTCAGAAGCGACAGCAATTCACACTGCTTATCCAGAATATTTGGCAAGGGAAGTTCGAAACAGCATTCTACATGAGGGGATAAACCCATTTCAATCTGATTACTTTACTCTAGTGGAGCATCCAAGCGCTCGGGACGAGATAGTGGAAGGTGAACCAAGCATTATTATGGCAACTGCAGGAATGCTTGAGGGGGGCCCAATTATCGATTATTTCAAGCGATTAGCTTCTGATAAACTTAACACAGTGATATTTGTTAGTTATCAGATACAAGGTACTTTAGGACGTCGAATCCAAAAAGGACTAACAGAGACTCCTATCATGAGCAATGAGGGAAGGATGGAAGTAATCAAGGTCGAACTTCAGGTTGAATCTATTGAAGGCTTTTCAGGGCATTCAGATAGAAGACAACTTGTCAATTATATTCGTCGTGTTACACCAAGAGCTGAGAAAGTCATAGTTTGTCACGGTGAAAAGACGAAGTGCTTAAGCCTTTCAAACTTCCTTAAAAGAAGATTTAGGATTGATGCAGTAGCACCTGATACTTTGGAAACTGTTAGGCTGCGGTAGGAACTTGCTCTTCTGGTACAACGGTTTTTTCTCGCCAGATTCGCACTCCGGAAGGAGTGATGACTATTCTTTCTTCTCCTAATCGTGCTATGTCGCCGCCTACTGTTTTAACGAATTCGCATAACTCGTTTACTGCTCTTTTAATGTCTTCGATACTCTTGTCTGCTAAGGGGCTCACTTTTAGTATAAGGATCTTGCCTGATTTGACTTCGCGTTTTACTGTGTTCAAGTCGGAAAGCTTTCGCAGGGGCATTGCCTTCAGGTAGATTTTGGAAGTCTGATTTTCTGAAGCTCTGCTTGCTTTAGGAATTTCTGATTTTTCGCCACTGCGACGAACGATTTTTCCAATTTTTCCCAAGCTTGGCAAAAGGGCACTCCCACTACACTATTGTAGAGCTTTCCAACTTTTAACATTTCTTTTTAAATTATTTCTTTACGCGTAATCTATTGTTTTGCTTTGGTTTTATAATACTTGTGTCTTTAAAATCAATGTTTTCTCAAGACTGGAATACAATCTTTGTTTTGTGAGCGCCCCTCCTAGATTTTTCTAGATTTTGCAAGTGTTAGAGAGCATAAAATTACATGATTGAATACAATTTCCTAAGCTCACCATTCTGAATGTGGAACATTTTATCGATTTCTCCCTAAACATCGCTAAGACAATTGTTGAAGCAGTAAACTTGGCACTCTTATACAAGAACCAAAAATCTAATGGTAATATAAATAACGCAGAAACTTTTTCAACTAAGCCTTGACCGAAAAGCATTTTTCTGAACTGCTACAAGATAGATAAGGTGCTTTGGTTTGTCTTTCAGGTTTGAAATGGAACAAGCTGTAAAGAGAACTGGCTCAAATATTGTACTAGCTCTAGATTTGTCTCCAGATAAACCTGAAAAATTATTTATTAAAGCAAAGGGAATTTTGAAAGCAGTGCACTCATATATTTGCGCGGTAAAACTTAACCGTCACCTAATTTTACCATTGGGATTGTTCGGTGACGTACAAGAATTGTTAAGGCAAGCAAGAGGTTACAGACTACCTGTTATCATGGACTGCAAAATAAATGACATTGGTAACACAAACCAAACGATAGCTGAATGCTATTTCAAAGCAGGCTTTGATGCTGTGACTGCAAACCCCTTTGTTGGATGGAAAGAAGGCTTGCAGCCTGTTTTTAGAACAGCGAAACAAATGAATCGAGGTGTGATATTGCTAATTTACATGAGCCACAAAGGAGCATGGGAAGGCTACGGACAAGCAGTATCTATTGAAAAAGGTAGAGTTATTCCTCAGTACAGAATTTTTGCCCAGAAAGCGCTGAAATGGGATGCTGATGGTGTAGTTGTCGGTGCCACATACCCCGAAAAAATCAGCGAAGTATATTCGATTCTTGGAGAAAAAGTACCTATCTACTCGCCTGGCATAGGCTCGCAAGGCGGAAACATTGAGAATGCTCTTAGAAGCGGAGCAAAGTATCTCATTGTCGGCAGAACGATAACGCTTGCTGTAAATCCTTCACGAACTGCTAAAGATTTGAAAAATGCTGCTCAAAAGCCTAACGAAAATCATGTAGCGAGCACTTAATAACATGTAACCTATTAGGGCCTCTCTTCCCTTGTCCAAAGCTCCTTTTTCAACAAGTCTCTAACTGCTGAACGGATGGCTGAGCTTCGGCTGGGATACATGTTGGCTCTCACAAGTTCGTCTAATCCTTCTAAATAAGCTTCAGGCAATAAGACTGTTACTAACTTCACACAGACCACCTTTGCATGTTACGTACATGTTATGCAGCAATATAGAATTTTCCCTATGCGTTTTCGATGTTCCGCTAAATTTCCGCTTTCCAAAACATATGAATCGCTTTCTCCTTCAGCGTGCACATTCTTCGGGTCAGAAGCATGACATTTCCTTGTGTTATTACTCCTTTGCACAGTTAGATTGTTTCTTGCCTGATTTCATGCAATTCTCTAAGGATGCTGGGAAAAATTCTGTTAACGTCTTCAAGGTACAACGCAGAGTTCTTTATTTTTCTTTGAATCAAACCTGCAGCCAAGAAAGACCAGCCCAAGACGTCGTCAATTACTATAGGGAATGGAAAAGCGATAAGTGTCAATCCAATTTTTATCAAATTGCCTCGGTTACTTTCTTTGCAGAGTCGTTTAATGAGTTCCGGCATATCCCCATTTCCCCGAACAGCGATATTTATTATGGCCATGTTCTCTTTCCAATCTTCACCCAATTCCCTCAATATATCAGTTGTTTTTTTTAGCTCCTCTATCTCTTTCAAAAACTCTGTCTCCTTAGACTTTCTATTAAGAGACTAGAGGCTTTAAGAACAAAAATTTTAGCATCAAAAATCGATGACTCCAGACTTTCCTTTATGCTTATTGAAAACGAATATCGCCAAAAATCTTAGCAAAAAGACGCGCTCTTGCTATTAGTTTTTGAGCGAAATATGGCAAAAATGCAAGTCTGCTGGAGATGTTGTCACTAGGTTAGTCTTTTATAGTTTTCAAGTTGTTTATTCTATTCTGAGAGTGTTCCGGTTGTCCAAATACGCGTGTATTCTTCTTACAAGGGAAAAGTGGTGGAATAGACGTATTGTTCAAAGTCGTGCAGGCAAAAGTGTTCAGGCTTTTGTCCGCAAAAACGCTGTAGGCCCAATAGACACAACATTATTGCTTTTCTATGTTGTCCACCCAATACGAGAGGTTAGAGGAATCGGTGACTTCGAAGAACGTGTCGTTGGGGAGATCGAAGCAGTGTGGAAAGACTACAACGAAGAGACTGTTTTCAAATCGCATGATGAATACTTGGATTTCATTCAGGGGCGAACCAAGACAACCTTCATCAGGTTTAAAAATCTGCGTGAGCTGTATCCTCCTATTCCTCTCAAAAAACTGCTCCAAGTTGTTGGAGTCTCTAGATTACCCCGAAGTGGCAAATATTTAAGCAAAGAGGCTATAAATAAGCTGCTGTGAGGTTGTTCTTTATTGCAGATTTTTAATCCACAAGAATTCGTAAAAAGACAGGTGGAAGAGATAAAGAAGCTTGTTGGAAATGAACGCGCGCTAATCGCTGTTTCAGGTGGTGTTGATAGTACAACAAGCGCCGTCTTAACCTACAAAGCAATTGGCAATAACATTCTATGCGTGATGCTGGATGACGCCTTTATGCGAGAAGGCGAGACAGAACGTATCGCCCAGCTAGTATCACAACCATCAATAAATCTGCCGATAAGAATATTGAATGTTCAGGAAAGGTTCTTGAAGGCACTTGAAGGTCTACAAGACGCTGAAGAGAAACGCAAGATGTTCCGTGAGACATTTTACAAGGTATTAGGCGAAACTGCTAAAAAAGAAAGATGCAATGTGCTTGTTCAAGGAACTATAAAAGCTGATGTAATTGAAACAACGGGTGGCGTGAAAACCCAGCACAATGTACTTGAGCAAATGGGAATAAACACGGTTGAACGTTATGGTTTCAAAGTGGTTGAACCTCTCGCGTCTCTATACAAAGAGCAAGTTCGCATAGTGGCCCGCCACTTAGGAGTTCCCTCAGAAATTGCTGAAAGGCAGCCTTTTCCAGGTCCAGGCCTGTCTGTACGAGTTGTAGGTGAGATTAAAAGAGATAAGCTAGATTCAGCGAAAAAGGCAACGGCTATTGTTGAAGAAAAATTCGCGAAGCACAAGCCTAGCCAATATTTTGCTGCAATCATTGATAACAAAACGGTTTCCTATCCTAGGAGTATGCACATTAAAGAGATTGCTGCCCGTTTTCTTAATGTTCCTTCAAGGCATTTGTCAATCAAGATTTTCGAGGCGAAAGCTACTGGCATAAAAGGTGGCAAGAGGATGTATGGTGGAATTACCGCATTGAAAGCCCAAACTGCGAATGGCAGCCTTCATAGTCCGTCTATAGCCCACCTTGTTGCCCTCCAAGCTAAGGTAACTATGGAGCATCAATTCTTCACGCGAGTACTATATACAATTAAAGAAACGTCTAAGAAACAACCTTATGTTGTCATTTTGAGGGCGATTCAAACGCACGACTTTCTCACAGCAGAAGTAGCTGAAATTTCTTGGGCAACACTGAACGAGACAGCAGACGAAATACTGAAGGCTTGTTCGAACATTTCTGCGGTTTATTATGATGTGACACCCAAGCCTCCTGCAACAGTCGAAATGGAGTAATGCAGAAACGCATAAAGCCTAATGCTGCACGATATTAAGAAATGAGGGTTCAAAGTGGTGCTTGTTAGAGTTCAACGCATTGAATCAATCCGCGACCCGGAAGGTATCCTAGGAAAGCGTATAGAGCTTGTAGAGGAACATAAGATACCGCGGTTCGCTATTCAACCAGCCACAGAAGAAGCAAGGATGGTGCAAAGCGTAGTTCAAGCCTTACAGCAACAGCTTCCTGTACAAACTATGCGAACAGGATTTAACCTGCCCAAAATCATCCTGTTCTTAACCGAGCAAGAATATGACCAGCTAAACATCAAATTCGATGTTAATCAAACCTATGAAGTCGAGCTTTCAAATCAAAGCATGAAGTTCAGCAAGGTACTCTAGGCAGAGACACATATTTCTTTTCGTATTGTCCGTAGACTTGAATGGCGTGGATGAAAAGAAAGCACAAACATCATGTTTTTAATGGCACGATAGACATCTTCTTCCTTCCAACTTTTGCCCCAGTCACAATACACAGGAATTTCATCACCCGCATCGCTTTTGTAATAGACATAAATGGAGAGAAGTTTGCTCCTTGGGGAAAGTTCTGTTTCAAGTTTCAGAGAGCTTGCAACCTTTGCAACTGCAGAACCAACAACCTTTAAGCGTTCACGGCTTGGCATACTAGAAGCGTAGATCATGAATTTTCCATTGTTTTCCAGCATTTTTTTCACGTAGGAAGACTTTCTGTCGAAGCTCTTTTAAAGAACGCGGAGCAACGTCATCAGACAAGGTGGAGAGAGGATAGTGAAACTATTAGGACGCAGAATGCGAATTTTAGCAGTGTACATGCGCTTAGCCAAGAAAAATTATTTTATGATATTGAGAAGATAAAAAACAATAAGGTATAGGGCGTAACCTATTAGAATCAGACCACTGATTGCTCTAATTTTGGATTGATGTCTGTACGTGCTTCTAGCCAGCTTCGAAATTGAGCCAGCAAAAACTCCAATACCAATGAAGGGAACAATTGCCCCTACGCAAAACACAAAGAGAGTGAATAAGAAAGTCTCAGGAAGCAGTAAAGGCATTATGGAAACGAAAATAGGTGCAATGCAAGGATCAAGAAAATAAAAGATAAATCCAAGAAGAAAAAGCCCAGCGTATGTGATGACAAACTTTCTGGCAAGCTTTTTGATTACAGGCTTTGACTGGAAGCGGCCCGTGAAAGGAATTTTAAGCACTCCCAGCAAATTTAGCCCGAAAACTAAGGCGAAAACGCATACAATCCATGTTAACGAATATTGAAGTACTGGCATTGATAGAAAAACTAACCCTAGAACCACTGCAAGAAGAATGGTTGCGGATAGAAAGCCCATTCCAAAAATCATAACCCTCGAAAAACTTTCCTTGAAGGGCGATGTCTTGCTTATAGTATAGCTCAATACGAAGGATAATAGTATGATTAGGCATGGCGAAAAAGTCTCAAAAAAGCCAAGCGTGAAGGCAAGCATGAGCATGGTTGTTAGGGCTGCAAAGTGGGAAGATGTAACCTCAATTTCGCTATAAATGTAGATGTTGTTTACTAAGTTGGTTTCATTCGCGACAGGTTCTGCTTCGGTTTTTATTGTATAGCTTCCGAGGGTTTGGTTTGTTGTGTACCAAGTGTAGATTATCGAAAGCTCATGTTTTGGGCTTAAACTCGTGACTGTCTGCGTTCCAATCAGGGATTCGTTGCAGTAAACGTTAACTTCAAAGCTCTCCTTTCAATTCCGGCATTTTTGAGGGTGACAGTGATGTTTATTTTTTCGCCAACCACTATAACGGAGTGGGAAGGCATTACCTTGATTACAGATACATCGTGAACTAACTCGTATAAATACGCATCAACTACTCCCCTTACGTAGGTTTCATTAGCATATCCCCCAATCACTTTTTCATAATTAAGTACAATAGTGTTCTGGCATCCAAGTTCTATACCGTACTGTTCAACCTTCTCTTGGCCCTCTAGAGAGAAAAAATCGATCCTCTTGACCAAGACTTTTGATCCATATTCTGTTTGAATAGCCTCTACTACTTGGTTATTATGCAGATACAACTTTGATGGCGGACATACTGGACAGGGCTCGTAAAATAAGAACTCTATGACAACTGGTTCCACTGAATGGCTCACACTAATGAATAAAGATAAGATAGGAAACAGACAACTAATGCAAGTCTCATGTTTACTCTGTCACTCTCTACGATTAGGAGTAGGCTTACACCAATTAAACATTATAGATTAATCTTCTATGCCTATCTCAATCTACTCCTCTTTTTTCGGTCATATATGCTGTCTTCACTTAAGGCGTCTAATAGCCAATGTTATCCTCTTTTATGGTTAAGAGAATAATAATCGCGGGAACGATTATCAGTGAAGACAATTTGAAGATTGTCTGAATTGGAACGGTTAGTGCAAGCCACCCTGCCAAAATGGACCCGACCGTGGAACCTATAGGAAACATGGTTTGGAGAAGAGCTATTCCCACACTTGCATCTTCACTGTCAACAAGATCACCAATAAGTGCAGTTTCTGGAGCAACCCTCAACCCCCAAGCAAATCCATAGAGAGCCATAGCTAGAATAAAGGCAATGAAACTCGCTGTTTCTGAAAACAGCAAAAACACGCCCACCAAAATGACGTATGCGAGTATGATAGGTTTCTTTCTCCCAATTCTGTCAGAGATTTTCCCTGAAGGCAAACGTAAGAGAGTATTAGATATTCCTCTAATCATAAACAAGGCGCTCACAAGAAATGGTGCGACCAATAAAACATCTCGAGTATATACAGAGAAGACCGTGGCAAACATCGACGCTGTAATTGCAAATAAAACTCTACAAGAACATAATGCTAAAACACTTCGATTCTTCAGAACCCGCCCTACAGATCCTATTCCACTGTTGTATCTTTCCACAGAGGATTGGCCTTTGCTCGATGACATGGTGAAGTATATACCAAAACCGATGGCTGGAAACAACGATAGCACCAAGAAAAAATCGCTGAAGTTTAGAAACTGTAAAAGTAGAGTGCTCAGCAATGGACCTGAAATCATGGCCAATCCGATAGATGTGAAAAAGACTCCAAACATTTTTCCCCTGCTCTTGGGAATTGCTAAGTCGTATATGGCTGCGGTAATTATTGGCGGGAAGAGAGCCACGGCAATTCCCTGCAAGATTCGAACCGCAAAAAGCGCGCCTAAATTAGATAGAAAGCCCAGAAGCAGAAATGACACAAATTGAATGGCTAGAGCAAAGAGAACTATCCGTTTTTTCCCAATTCGACCGGCAATGGTTCCTATGGGAAGCCTAAGAAATATGGAAAAGAGAGAAGGCAATGCCATCAAAAGACCCAAATCAAAAAAGGAGAAGCCAAGATCATCAACATGCAAAGGAAAAACAGGTGCAAAAGCTAGCCACCCCATCCATAGAAAGAAGCTGGTTCCCAATATTGCATATAATTCTCGCAGTTCCTCTCCATCCATAGATCATATCTCGTTGTCCAGAATTGGAGAATCGCTTAGATATAAGTTATCAAAAGAGTAATCATTGGGAATGCTCTGTAATTCCTTCATATTAAGAGAATGGAGGATTTCAGATGAAAGTTAGGGCACGCGTGTTCGTCAACGGAAGAGTTCAAGGAGTTTTCTTTCGATCAGAAACACATCGAAAAGCCCGTAGATATAACGTGACAGGCTGGGTTAGAAACCTTCCAGATGGAAGAGTTGAGGCGGTTTTTGAAGGGGAAAAAGAAAGCATTGAGAAACTAATTCAGTTTTGTAAAAAGGGATCGCTCGGCGCAAGAGTAACCAAAGCCGAAGTAGTTTTGGAGACTTATACTGGTGAGTTTGGGGACTTCCGAATAGTATGGTAGTAAAACGAGTCCTGTTTATTTTGGGACTCTAAAGTGAGAGTCTTTCCCCGCGCTGATATACTCCCCGCCTGCTTCTCGGATTGTAGACGCAATTTTTGCGAAGTTATCTGAGCCAAGAAATTGGCGAGGCGTTACTTTTATGAAGTCTCCCTTGTCTTCGAAGATAAGCATTGCTTCTAGCTCCTTTGTAAACATCATTCGAACATCTTCTATTCCTTTTTCTACAGGTTTAGGGGTTAGTACTGAAGGCGCTGCAGAAGACACTACAGGAGGCGCTACGGTTGGAGCCGCGCGCGGGCTTATGGTCTTCAGTGATTTTGCAATGTCTTGTAAGTCTTCAGAAAGTCTCTTCAAAACATCGAGGACTTCACTTAGTCTTTGCAGTATTTCTTCAGTGTTTGGTTTTGCTTCGCTCATTCTGACTTTTCTCCTTTCAAGTCTTAACTATCCGTCTTAGTCCCTCATTTATTTTGTGCTTTCCCTAGCAACACAATGTAAAATAGTCTCTTCTTGTAATCTTGAAAAGGATTGTTTGAGGGTATAAGTTGCTGGAAGTTGATGGGAGCCAAAAAAGCGGCAGCGGCACAATTCTCCGTTTATCGGTGGCAATGGCTGCAATTCTGAATGAGCCTCTTCACATATTTAACATACGTCAGAAACGCCCCCAACCAGGCTTGAAGCCTCAACATTTGGAAGCTGTGCTAACTGCTGCAAGGCTTTGCAGCGCAACCGTGAAAGGAGCTAAGCTTGGCTCTAAGGAACTATGGTTCTATCCAACCGAAATTGCAAGTGGTAAAGTGGAAGCAGAAATAGGCACTGCTGGAAGTATCCCAATGCTGCTGATAACCGTTCTTCCCATATGCGCCTTCGCGAAAAATCCCGTCTACATTCACATTTCGAAGGGCGGCACGGACGTTTCTCACTCTCCCACAATAAACTATCTGCGCCATGTTTTTCTCCCAACTCTTGGGAAGATAGGGTTAAGGTCTTCTCTTACAGTTCACAAATATGGCTACTACCCGAAGGGTATGGGCGAAGTTTCCGTTAAGGTTATGCCCTGCCCGAAACTTGCTTCTTTCAGCTTTGGAGAATTTGGGCTACTTGAATCGTTGAAAGGAGTGTCAGTTTGCACTTTTTTAGCTGACCGAAAGGTTGCTAAACGTCAGGCAAATGCTGCCAACAACCTTTTAAAAACACATGGGTACGAGGCTGACATCCAAGTTGTAAACGATTTTTCGAATCCTCTGCAGAAAGGCAGCTCTCTCTCCTTATGGGCACAAACTAGTACAGGTATTCTTGTAGGCGGCGACGCTATTGGTGAACTGAGAAAGCCCAGCGAAGCAGTGGGTAGAGAAGCTGCAGAAAACTTGGTGCGGGAAATAGAGGCTAAAGCTACCATGGACGTTCATCTTGCAGACATGCTAGTGCCGTACATGGCGTTGGCAAAGGGCGAATCGGTTTTCCTTACACGCTCAATAACCGACCACTTGGAAACCAACATATGGTTTGCTCAAGAAATTTTAGATGTAAAATTCGAAGTAAGCAAAGCTGGAAATCTGTACAAAGTAGAGAAAAGAGCATCTTGACATTTAAAGTTGGAAAGATTCTGTTTCCCGTTTTTTCCCAAAAAAAGGTTTATAAGAGAGATTGTGTTGCTGAGATTCTTCAGGTGGAAACATGAGTTCTCTTCTAAAGCTACGAGCTTCCATGATTGGAACATTAGCAGTTATCATAGGACTTTCCACACTATTCTTCACAGCTATATTGCATCTAACTGTGGGTTTCAACATCATATGGCTAATCATTTTCATAATTGGCTTCAACATTCTGCAATGGCTAATTGCACCGTACTTAATTGACGCTATCTACCGAGTACGACCGATCTCACAATCAGAAAACCCTGAACTATGTGCTAAAATAGAGCAGTTAAGCCAAAGAAGCGGCATCAAAACACCTCGATTGATGCTGGCACGCATTCCAATTCCAAACGCTTTCGCTTACGGCTCTCCTATTACAGGCACCAGAGTAGCCATTACAGAAGGGCTAATGAAGACTCTGGAGAGCGAAGAAGTTGAAGCAGTTATTGGCCACGAACTAGGCCACTTAAAACACCGAGACGTACAAGTGATGATGTTTGTCTCTATTCTACCTGCAATCTTCTACTTCATAGGCTACTCTTTCATATTCTCCTCAATGTTTGGGGGAAGAAGCAGAAACAACAGCGCTGGGGCAGCAGCAATCATCGGAATAATCAGCATCTTCCTATACTGGATACTCACTCTATTTATGTTATACTTGAGCCGCTTACGGGAATACTACGCCGACCGTCATAGCGCATCGATTGTAGAAGACGGACCGAGAAAACTTTCTGAAGGCTTGGCAAAAATAGTTCACGAAAGCGGACGAATTAAGAAGAGAATGCCAAAATCAGGACAACTAAACTCTTTCAAAGCCCTCTTCATATCGGACCCTGACAGGGCTGTGGCAGACGCGAAGGCAATGGCTCAATTCAGAGCAGGCGATAGAAGATTAGTTGAGGAGGTGTTGCAAAGAAAAGTAACGGGCGTAGACAGGTTTCTGGAATTGTTCTCCAGCCATCCAAACATTGTGAAAAGATTGAAAGCTCTTCAGAGACTTGCATAAGATAGAGGTTCTATCTTTTTAGCTTCGAAAACTCTTTATTTCGAATTAGCGATTTAACGGCCTCTATATCCTTATGAAGCACTCTGTCTTCCTCGAGGGCGGGGATCCTTCTCCTTATTAGATTGTACGCTGTCTTTGTGCCTTTTCCAAGTTTGTTTGCTCCTCTGAATTCAACACCTTGAGCAGCCGACAGAAGTTCGATAGCAACGATATATTCAGTGTTCCTGAGAATTTCCACAGCTTTTCTAGCTGCAAATGGACCCATACTCACGAAGTCTTCAAAATTAGCAGATGTGGGAATTGAATCGACGCTGGCCGGATGAGCTAAGGATTTGTTTTCTGAGGCCAAGGCTGCGGCGGTGTACTGTAATGTCATGAAGCCGCTTTGCAGCCCTCTCTTTGTTTTGTTGGAGATTAGGAAAGCAGGGAGTCCTCTGCTTAACTTTTCATCTATCAGCCTTGCTGTTCTTCTTTCAGAAATGTTGCCCATTGTGGTTAGCGCGATGGCGAGATAATCCATGGCGGCAGAGATGGGTTGCCCATGAAAGTTTCCACCAGACAGACATACTTCGTCTTGAGCGAAGATGAGGGGGTTGTCGGTTGCAGAATTAATCTCCACTCCTATTACGCTTTTAACGTAGCTTATTGTGTCACGAACTGAGCCTGAAACTTGAGGGATGCATCTTAAGGAGTACGGGTCTTGCGGGTACTTGTTTTCTTTCACCGCTTCACTGCTAGGCTTTACTAATTGGCTGCCTGATAGAAGCTTACAGATGTTTCTGGCGCTTTCAATCTGTCCTTTATGAGGTCTTGTGCCATGAATTTTTTCATCGAAAGCGTCCACTATTCCACATAGGGCTTCAAGACTCATCGCTGCTGCGACTTCGGATGTTTGCACCAAGTTCTCCGCGTCATGGATGGCAAGAGCTGCTATGGCTGTCATCATCTGAGTGCCGTTATTCAGGCCAACACCTTCTTTCATATCAAGCGTTATCGGCGAAATATCAGCTTTCTTCATGGCTTCTTTTCCACTTATAACTACGCCTTGATATTCTGCTTCGCCTTCTCCAATCATCACTAGAACCATGTGAGAAAGTGGAGCCAAGTCGCCGCTGGCTCCTACTGAACCTTTCTCTGGAATAATTGGATGAACGCCTTTGTTAATCATTTGTACTAATGTCTTCAAAGTTTCCAAGCGCACTCCAGAATGTCCCTTGGCCACCGTGTTGGCGCGCAGAAGCATCAACGCCCGTGTCACATCTCTGCTTAGAGGTTTTCCGACAGCTGATGAATGGCTTCGAATGATGTTGACTTGAAGCTGCCTTATGTCTTTAGGCTGGATAGCAATATTTCCCAAAGCGCCAAAACCCGTCGTCACTCCGTAAATTATTTTTTGGTTCTTTACAAGGCGTTCTAAGGTTTCTCGCGCTTGTTTGACCTTTTTTTTGGTTTTTTCAGGAATTGTAACCTGCGCATTGTAACGGGCAACAGTAATAATGCCTTCTACAGTTAGGGTTTCTCCGTCAATAGCTACGTTCTTCATAATCTTTCATCCATTTTAATGCAGCATGGGTGTTTTGATATTGTTTTCTCTCGCAATTGCTTTAGCTTTCTTGTAGCCGGCATCTGCATGTCTTACAATACCTATCCCTGGGTCAGTTGTCAGAACTGTTGTTAAACGTTTTTCTATCTCTTTTGTACCGTCAGCTACGATGCACATGCCTGCATGGATACTATAGCCTATGCCCACGCCACCACCGTGATGGACAGAAACCCAAGTTGCGCCCCCGACCGCGTTGAGTAAAGCGTTCAGTATTGGCCAGTCTGCAATAGCATCGCTGCCGTCCATCATGCCTTCCGTTTCGCGATTCGGGGAAGCGACGCTTCCACAGTCTAAATGGTCGCGCCCTATCCATATAGGACCAGCGAGTTCGCCTTTGTGAACCATGTCGTTTATGATTTTTCCGAATTTTGCTCTTTCTCCATAGCCCAGCCAGCAGACACGGGCTGGTAAGCCTTGAAACTTCACTTTTTCCTTAGCTTTTTGTATCCAGCGACATAGTTCCTTATTGTGGGCGAATTCTTCGAGGATTACGTCATCTAGTTTGTAGATGTCCTCTCGGGTGCCTACAAGTGATGTCCAGCGGAAGGGACCTTTTCCTTCGCAGAACATTGGTCTGATGTAGCGTTGTACGAAGCCTGGATATGCGAAGGCGTCTTTGTAGCCTGCGTCGTAGGCATGTTGACGTAGGTTGTTGCCGTAGTCGAAGGTTACTGCGCCTTTCCGCATCATCCTAACCATGGCTTTAACTTGAACTTTCATACTTGCCTTTGCTTTCTTAATGTATTCAGTTGGTTTTTCCTCTCTTAGTTTATCAGCTTCTTCCTTAGTAAGCTCCATGGGGTAGTATCCGTTAAGGGGGTCGTGAGCAGAAGTTTGGTCAGTTACAACGTCTGGTATTATCCCTCTCTTCACGAGTTCTGGATGCACTTCTGCAGCGTTACCGAGGAGCCCGATGCTTTTGGGCGTTTCTTCTCTTTTAGCGTCCATCGCCATTCCTATTGCGTCGTCAAGGTTGTCAGTCCATGTTTCCAAATACTTGTGTCTGAGTCGTCTTTCTATAGCTCTTTTGTCGATTTCCACAACTAAAGCTACTCCGTCATTCATAGTCACTGCTAGAGGTTGTGCGCCGCCCATCTCGCCTAAGCCAGCTGTTAAGACGAGTTTCCTTCGCAAACTTCCGTTGAAATGTTCCTTTGCGATTGCTGCCAATGTTTCGTAGGTGCCTTGTAAAATTCCTTGGGTGCCAATGTAAGCCCAAGATCCCGCTGTCATCTGGCCAAACATGATCAAGCCTTTCTGTTCCAACTCGTAGAAGTAGTCCCAAGTTGCCCATTTCGGAACTAACATGGAATTCACAATTAGAGTTCTTGGTGCCCACTCGTGAGTCCTGAAAACCGCTACTGGCTTACCGCTTTGGATTAGCATAGTCTCATTTGTTTCAAGTTTCTCTAAAGTTTCGACAATTTTGTTGAAGCATTCCCAGTTGCGGGCGGCCTTCCCTGTGCCTCCATAAACAATAAGCTGTTCAGAGTCCTTCGCCACCTCAGGATCCAGAACGTGGTGGAGCATGCGGTAAACGCCTTCGATTTGCCAGTTCTTACAATGCAGCTCTGGACCTGTCACACATTTAACAAGCTTCTCAGTCTTAACCAAGCTAGTTCACTGTAAACCAGAATGGTACAAACATGTTTTAATTCTTTGCCACATACATCAGATTTATTGAAAGACAGCTACCTATACGTCAAAGAAATAGAAGAATAAGTCCTCCGATTCTTTAAGGTCAACCGAAATCTTATTTGGTTCTTCGCCCCTTTTCTGCTACCAACTTCCCGTTTTTAAACACTTTTTCAGCTAGATTAATACCGTAGTGGTATGGGAAGTATTTGTGGTTGGGAGCGTCAAAAATGACGATATCTGCTCTTTTTCCTTCTTCCAAACTTCCTATTTCATGGGCGCGCTCTATAGAGTGAGCCGCATTAATTGTTGACGCTACAAGGGCTTCTTCTGTGGTCATTTTCATCTGGAGTATTGCAATAGTCATCATCATCTGCATGGATTCACACATATTTGCCGCGCTCAAATCTGTTGCCAACGCAATAGGCAATCCATCGTTGATGATTTCTCTAGCTTTTGCATAGGTACCCAAATAGCAGAAGGGAGTTGTCGGCAAGAAAACTCCGATGGTGCCTTTTTTTACTAGGGCGTCAATTTCCTCTGCTGGTGTAAAGATTAGGTGATCAGCAGAGACTACTCCTAGTTCAGCACCCAGCTTTGCCCCTCCGCTGTGGACAAGCCAGTCGGAGTGAATCCTTAATTTCATTCCATATTTTCTGCCCATCTCAAGTATTCGCTTGGATTGTTCTGCATTGAAGTATCCCTTTTCACAAAAAACATCACAGTATTCGACCAATTTTCTCTTTGCGATTTCTGGAATCCATTTTTCGACTATTTCATCTGTTAGTTGATCAACTTTGTTTTCATATTCGAAGGGGATTCCTTGAGCCAGAAAGGTTGGAATCAGGTCGATTGGATGTGTTTTGTTGAGGATGTTAATTATTTCTAGTTGTCTGATTTCGCCTTGAAATGTCATTTCGTATCCGCTTTTCGCTTCTATTGTTGTTGTGCCGTGGATTATCATCGTGTCAAGTATTTGGGTGGTTTGTTTAAGCAGTTCTTCAGTCGTTGCTTTACCTGTTTTTTCGAGTGTTGTTGGCATGCCCCCTCCCCTAGCTTTGATTTCCAAATATGGAATTCCTTTTACAGCCATGGACTCGAGTTCTTCTGCTCTTGAACCGGCGAAAATTAGGTGGACATGGGGATCGATAAGTCCAGGCGTGACGAGCTTGCGACTCGCATCTATGACTTTGAATCCTTTTTCAAGCTTGCCCAACACTTCTCTTGTAGTTCCGACAGCCACTATTTTCTGGTCCTTGACTGCGACAGCGCCATCCTCTATTACGCCAAGACTACTCATTTCTTCTTTAATTTGCGGTTTATTGCTTGTCCCCTTTAGAGTTACCAGTTCATTTGCGTTGATTATTGCGAAGTCAGCCTTTATTGCCATTATTTCCCTTCTCCTTCCATTGCAGTCTAGACATCTAAATATCTTGTTCTTTCCCACTCATGCACGGCAACATTGAAATCTCTCCATTCTTTAGTCTTGATTTCAAGAAACTTTTGGCAAAACGTAATCCCTAAAGCCTCTTGAATACACTTGTCTCCGGAAAGTTCCCTCAAAGCATCCCCTAGATTTCCTGGAAGCACCTCTATGCCTCTTTTTAACCTTTCTTTTTCGCTCATCTCGTAGATGTCTTCTTCCACTGGATCTGGGAGTTCGATTTTTCTTTTTATACCATCTAGTCCAGCTGCTAGAATAGCTGCAAATGCCATATAGAAGTTGCATGACCCGTCTGTAGGTCTATACTCCAGTCTAGTTCTCATCTCTTTTCCAGGGGGAACTCTGATGAGGGTTGACCGATTATACCTTGCCCATGAGATGTAAACCGGCGCCTCCCATCCTGGAACAAGTCTCTTGTAAGAGTTAACGGATGGATTTGTTATGGCCACCAAAGCTTTTGCGTGAGCTAGAATGCCAGCTATGAAGTTTAAGCTTATTTTGCTTAAACCATGACTCTCATCTTGATCATAAAAAAGGTTTTCAGCCCTTTCGTCCTTTATAAGAGTAACGTGAGTGTGCAGCCCAGCCCCAAATTGATCATGAAAAGGCTTAGGCATAAAGGAAGCGATAAGTTCTCTCCTAGCCGCCATTAGTTTTACAAGGAACTTAACAATGTAAAGAGTATCAGCCATCTTTAATGCATCCGAGTCTCCAACTCCAATTCCCAACTCCAATCCCAACTCTAACTCATACTTCCCTGGGGGTACTTCATGGTGGTGTTTTTCAATCAAAACGCCTATGTCTCCAAGATTTTTTACGATTTCAAGTCTCAAGTCAACACCGAGGTCTGCTGGTGGAGTAGCTAAATATCCTCCATCGTTAAGTAATTTGATGTGCCCATTTTCGCCTCTTTTAAATAAGAAATACTCCATTTCACTAGATGCATAATACTTTACAGATGACCCCAAGTTTTTCTTAGCATCAGCCATTACTTTCTTGAGGATGAATCTAGGGTCAAGCTCGAATGGTGTATTAGAATCTGGCTCGTAGATATCGCAAACTACTCTTGCAACTCTCTGGGTAAAAATATCTGGCGGCAGCACAGTAAATGTTTCTTCGTCTGGGATTAACTTCAAGTCGCTTCTACTTATGTCCACCATTCCAATGGATGATCCGTCTACATGTATGCCTCCTTCAGCTACCCTTGAGAAGAGTTGAGAGGGTATCCAAAGAGAATGTAGAATGCCAGATATGTCTGTAAACTGTAACGCTATCTCTTTCACTTTTTCCTTTTGAATCAGTTCTGTGGCTTCTGGCATGCTTGTTTCCCTGCCTAATCGAGAAGTGCTTCTCCTTTATTATATTTCTTTAATGTTTCTCTCAATTGACGTTTCTTCTCTAACTCTCAGAGTCGAAAAGGCTGCGAAGAAAAATTTTTCCCTTACCTAGCGTTCCACCATAGTTTGTAGTAGTTATTTTTATCACTTCATGGACCCTTGTGGCATTCTCTATGCCGATCTTCATTGCCCTGCTAGCGTTCTCCAGCGTTAACCCGCTCACTATAACCTCGTAAATACATTTTACACCGTCTGGAATCTTGCCCCCTTCTTTTCGAACTAGGCATGAGCAGTACGCATCATTAGTAGTAGCTATAGCGTCCTTGTACTTTTTCCCTCCAACCTTGGTTCCGGAAGCCGCAAACTTCCCAACTACATATGGAACTGTTCTTATCCCTTCAACTGCACGTTCAGCGGCTTCTAGTGCTGCTTGATCAGATTCTGCCAAGATTAGGAACATGCCACCAGCCACACCTTTGGCGATTCCGAAATCTCTTTCTACATAAAACCATCCATCCATCCTAGGTATTTTAAAAACTTTCCTTCCAAATGCATCGGTTTCCTCTTCGTATCCGTCCCCGAAAGTTTGTATAATAGTGCCTTTGATGCTAACGAATTCTTCAGCCATTTCCCTTGGCAAAACGTCAAAGACATTAGTTTTAGGGTATGGAATGACTCCTTTTCTTATTCTGACTATGAGCCATTTTTTCAGTTGCTCTAGCTTTCTGTCAAGAATTTGAACTACAAAGCCAGGTTTTCCATCTGGAGTCTCCTCAGGGTTAATTTCCGTCTCTATTGAAGCTTCTGAAGGGGGAATAGTGGCCGATCTGCCGAGGCCCTTAGCTTCCAATGATGATTCTAACGCCCATTTCCTGTTCACTGACGTTATAAGTATCCTAGCTATGCGCACCGTAAAAGTTTCACAGAAAGTGTCTTCAACTGGAATGCCATTGATTTCGAATTCTACCATCGTCACTCTACCTTCTGGCTTGTACTTTTGTTTTCATTAAAACCTTTTCAGTAGCCCTTTAAAGTTTGGGTCTCTGCGTAACATGTACCAGAATTAGTCGGTTTCTGAAGACTGTAAACATTTAAATCCAGACTTGTTTTCCTTATTCTTCTAGCTTTCCGGAGAGATTTGCAAAATTGCAGGAGGATGAAAAGTTTGAGGTTCCCACATGGGAGCAGATTTATGCGATGCTTTTAGATTTAGCTCGGAAAATTCTAGACGACGAGTTCAACTGCGATGTCATTGTGGGAGTCTCACGGGGCGGTTGGACCCCTGCAAGAGTTTTGTCAGATCTGTTGGAAAATCCAGAAATCGCCAACGTAAAGGCAGAATTTTATCTAGGTGTAGCGAAGACAAAGAGAGAACCGGTGATAACTCAGTCGGTTTCAGTCAATGTTAAGGGTAAAAAAGTGCTTGTTGTTGATGATGTTTCTGATACTGGTAAAAGCCTTCACCTAGTTAAAACCCATCTGCTTGAGCAAGGAGCTAAAAGCCTCAAAATTGCAACGCTCTATTACAAGCCATGGAGCATCACGAAGCCAGACTATTATGAGAAAACGACTCGCGATTGGATAATTTTTCCTTGGGAAAGAAAAGAAGCTTTGAGAAAGGTTATTGAAAAGTTCGAGCAAAATGGGAAGTCGGTTGAAGATGCAAAGCAGACGTTAGTAGGATATGGTTTTGACTCGGAATTGGCGGAGCGTTTTGTCAGAGAAGTGTCGGAGCGTTCTGGATGATAAAGGAAGTAGAGGGGTTTAACAAGTACATTGCTATGGCTGGCTTCAGAGATGTTCACATAAGCGATGTTGACTATATTCTCAATTTGACCCGTGAAAAGTTGAGCAGTGTAGATGTTCAATTTTTTGATGCTAGGCTGATTGCGGGATGGGAACATCTTTATTTTGCTACGCTTAATGCCTTGAAGGCTTTCAAAAACCGAACGAATATTTCAAAGAATTTCGCAGTTGAATGTCTTCTTTATGCTTCTGCTCGAAGGCAGATTAGAGTTGCTTTAGATTTAATTGGAATAAAGAAAGATTCGTCACAAATCGCTATATTGATTGTGGCGGATGGAGAAGGAGTTGCTTCTAAATCTTTAGAAGAAGCTTCAAAATTAGTTCTTGGGAAGCGCGACGACACAGTTCTCGATTTGTCAAACGAAAAAGTTGTGCGTGTTAGAAGACTCTTCGGTATCTCTGACATGGAGTTAGCAACCAAATTGGAGGGAAACGGGAAAGTGAAGGCTCTTTCTGATCTAGTGATTGAGCACATTGCCATTCTGGTTACTCAACGTTAGCTTTCAGTTTTCTCCTTCATTGTTGAGATTATGTCAGACGGTTTAAGGATTGCCATTCCGGTGAGTCCGCCTACAATTTCGATTAAAATGATCTTGTCTGGACTGGTCAGGTCTACTTTTCGTTCGATATTCATTGCAGCAGCTTTGATGATGTCTTTGCTGGATATGTTTGTGAAACGTTTCTCAACGGTTATGCGGAAGGTTTCATTTTTTCGGATTCCTGCTGAGAGCTTTGTAGCGATACTTCCGATTTCGTTTAGGTCTGTTCGTGTTACTTCCTGAATAGGGATCATGCGGAGACTATAACGGAATTCGTAGGGGCGTTCTCTTAGAATAGCGCGGAGCTTTTCAATGGCCTCTAAAGGCGGGAGAGATGTTTTCACTGCTATCAAGCCTGAAACTCCAGTCTTGTCAACTTTTGCTGCGGTATCTCCGATTTCGCCTAGTAGGTACCAAACTTCTGAGCAGGCATCTTCTTCATTTCCACGAGTAGTTGTCACGAGGAGGTTAAAATCTCGAAGCATGTCTTATTCTCTATTGTGTTGCTTTAATGAAGTTTCTGCTATTTTTGTGTAATGAATTTTTGTTGATTTTATAGGGAGATGCTCACGTGCGCGCGAGTTAAAAGCAAAAAAACAATCCTGTTAACATTTTATAAACGCGCATTGTGCGGTTCTTTCCAAAACTCTTTTATCTGGTTAGCACATTCAATTGGGCTTCTTATAGTTATCATTTCTTTCTGGTAATAGCTTGGGAGTTGCTGTTTGATGTTTGGGTGTGAAATGCGTTCGTCTAGGATTACTATGCATCCTCTGTCGTCAGTTGATCTGTGGACGCGTCCGCAGGTTTGAATTAAGCGGAGTATTGCGGGGGCCAAGTAAGCGCACATCCTGCCATTTTCAGGAAATTGTTGATCAAAGTACTTTATCAAGGCCTTTTGGTACACGTTCCAAGTGGCATAAGGCAGACCAACAGATACTACACATGTTAATAGATTGTTTGGATAATCTATTCCTTCGCTGAACTTTCCACCCATAACGCCAAACAAGGCATTATCATCAGATTCAGTTAGCTGACTCATCACCTCATCTCTCCTAGTCTTACGTTGCTCCACAGCCATGTCTCTATCCGTTTTAATCAGTGACAGAACGGCACGCATTAGTCCGTAACTTGTAAAGAAGACGGCAACGTTCCCTTCATTCGCCTTGAATATGGCCTCGATATAATCTTTCCACCTGTCAAGCATTTTGTTAGTCCTTTTTTCAAACCTTGACGACACATCTTCCGCAATTAAAATCAGCCTGTTTTCAGGTGGAAAGGGAGAGTCAAACTCTCTGAGATAGACGTCATTCCTTTCATAAAGCATCAAGTCTCTATAGATTTTTGGCGGAGAGAGAAATCCACTCATAAGGATGCTTCCATGCGTTTGTCGCAAAACAGGATCTGTTATCTCCCTTCCATCGAAGCTTCTAACCTCTAAATTGATTCTACCCTGCGGATCTCTCTTAACTAAGTGAATGTATTTCTCTCCCATCTTCTGGAAGAAGTTCTCCAAAAACTCGCCTACTCGCTGATTGTAACTGAAAATTCTCTCGTGACCGAGCTCTTGCCGTGTCTCTTTCACATGTTGTCCATATTCACGAAGGATCTCTGCCGCTTCAGAGCCAGACACTCCGCTTTTCTCAAGAAACAGGTCGCTAACTTTCTGCGGGTTGAGCTGCTTAAGCTTCTCCTTCCTTAAGATTTGTTGACCGCGTTGAAAAACCTCTTTATCCAACACATTCAGGTACTCTCGAACTAATTGCAGAGCCTTGTGTTCGAACCTCTTGGTTTCATTGAGGGCTCTGTCTATTGTGATCGTTGTTAGTCTATCAGAAAGCAATTCTCTGGAAAAGAGGGGAAGATTGTGCGCTTCGTCTATAATTAGGTAGACTTTGGTAAGGTCCACTCCTAGACTTTTTAGCATTACTTCCCTAATTTTGGAGTTGAAGACGTAATGATAGGTCCCAAGAAAAATGTTGACTTTATTTAGAACCCTTTTTAGTGCTTCATAAGCGCAGAACCCTTGCTTCGATAACAGTTTGACCGATTCCATTGGAGTAAGGAGTTTTTGGGCGCAATTCAAAGCTAATTGTTCAGCTTCCTTTTTCTTTCTGATTGTGTTCCAAAAAAACTTGCAATAGGGCTTAGTGGACGACTCGCAGTTATCCTTCAGTCTCTTACATTCCTCAAAAAAGTCAACGTATGAGAGGTCACCCTTTACACGTAGCGGGCACATGTTCTGTTTGCTGAAAAAGGACACTGCCGGGAGATTGCTCGCTAGCGCCTTTAACTCCTTTAGGTAAATGTGCAGTTGGTTTCTGGTTCTGAAACTAATGATGAGCTTGTTATCTTCAAGCTGGGGTAAAACAGCTAGAAGGGAGGCTATGGACTTCCCTATACCACACGGAGCACTTCCCAGAAAAATCTTACTATTCTTGATAGCTTCGAATGCTTCTTCAATGAATTCCGACTGTCCCTTTCGTATTTCATAATCTCTAGGAAACTGCCTACTCTTTGAAGTTTTACCTCTCACTTCCCGCGTTGCAACCTTGCCTATTCCTTTGAAGAGTTTGGAAAATTTGCTCTTCGGCATCAAGTATGTTTCACAGTAGCGGCAAAACCGACTCTGTTCATACTCTTCAAGGGAATATGTCCTTCCACAGCGTCGGCAAGCGTAAGTTTGAGGCAACTTTTTCACTTGCCATAATCTTGCTGCTCAGCAACTTATGCTTTGTTGCTTGTTTCCATGTCAATCAAAACAGGTAGCCAATAACATAAGATATAAAGCATTGTGGGAATGATAAGAAAATGGAATTGCATCGCGCGCACACGAAAAAATAAGGCAATTGAGAGAATGTTAATTGAATAAAAATAAAAGACATATGCGACTTATGGAATTATGGTGATTGAGTTGAGCCAAACCTCTCAGCCAAAAGCGCGGTTCTATACACGTGTCAATGAACAAGATTATCTAGGCATAACGGTATGGCGTGGAAAAACCGATCCAACTGCTGAAGTCATTGCTGTGCAAATTAGACGAAGGAAGGGAGACGAGTGGGAAACCGTTGGACGATTAGCGGTTTACAGGACATCGGATGGAACGTATTCGAAACTTCCTGAACGCAAATGAGTATCTCGAACTCCGAGAGATTCTCGAAGCAAGTGCTTTGTGGAACTTTGGGCGAAATAAGTGGTTGACGTGCGCAAAATTGTGTTGGTTTTCGGTGTAGGCTATGAAAGGTTAAATTATTTCTGTTTTGATTTTTTTTGGCTGTGAGGATGTTGTGAGTCTGAAGGAGCGCACTGCAAATAATGTGCACGCGACTTTTGTCGAGGAGGCGAAGGCTGCTGTTAGACTTTTGTTATTTGCCAAGAGAGCTGAGAGTGAGGGTTTACCACAAATTGCAAGTTTGTTCCGTGCTGTGACTGTGGCGGAGGGTATCCATGCAAAAAAGGCACTTTGCGTTATTGAAAGGTAATATAGAGGATACACAGAGTAATCTAGAACAAGCGTTTCAGAGTGAAGTAGGTGCTGCAGTGGTTGAGGATGTTGCGGGAGGCAGATGAGGATGGGAGGAGAGTGCTGCCTCGTGTTTTCGCAGGCTCGAGATGTTGACGAGGGACACGCACGGCTTAACAAGAGAGCACTGAATCATTTGATAGCGCAGCGAAGTACCAAGTATCACGTTTGCACAATATGCGGCTACGTTGCTGATGATAAGAAACCGGAGAACTATCCTATCTGCGGAACTCCTGAATCAAAATTTGAAAAAGTAGATTACGAGTGTGCGCTTAGCGCAAGGCTAGATCATACACTAATTCTCTTACCTGCATATCATACTTAGTTCAATGAACTTGAAATTCAATAGTTTCAGTGGTCTCTCCCAGTAAAATATGCTCTAATTCTTCGTGCAACTTAAATATACCAAACATCAAATTGTTCCCTTGTCCATGTACACAAAGGGCAGTCACCTAAAATGACAGTTACAGAAGAAACCGAATCCACAAGCCCTCAACCTAAGAAACAGTATGAATGCTTAGAGGACCTCCCAGGTGTAGGACCCGCTACCAGCAAAAAACTACAAGAAATGGGCTTCCACACTATCGAAGCTCTCGCCACCGCCACCGCCCGCGAACTCGCACCAGCAGGCATCAGTGAAAAAAAGGCCCTAGACGTTATCCGCCACGCCCGCGGCAGCATTACCTTATCCTTTATCAGAGCCGACGAACTTTTAAAACAGCGCCAAAACATCAACAGACTCACTATAGGCAGCACAACCATAGATAACCTACTTGGGGGAGGCCTCGAAACCCAAACAATTACAGAATTCTATGGTGAGTTCGGAAGCGGCAAAAGCCAAATTTGCCACCAGCTGTGCGTCAACGTCCAACTTCCCTTAGAGCGAGGCGGACTGAATGCTGCAGCTCTCTACATCGACACCGAAAATACCTTCCGCACCGAACGCCTAGTCTCCATGGCACAGCACCTCAACCTTAACCCTGAAGAGGTAGCTAGAAATGTGATAGTCGCTGACGCATACACCAGTGACCACCAAGTCTTCCTCCTCGAAAACTCCGACAAGATAATCAAAGAAAACAACATCCGCATTATTATAGTCGACTCCCTTACGAGTCACTTTCGTAGCGAATATGTCGGGAGAGAAACCCTTGCAATCCGCCAACAGAGACTCAACAGACACATGCACAAATTAGTCCGCTTAGCTCGTGCCTTCAACGCCGTCGCAGTAGTAACAAACCAAGTCATGTCCAAACCTGACGTCTTCTTTGGCGATGCTGTCCACCCCATCGGTGGTCACGTGGTAGCCCACACCAGCAACACACGGATATACCTGCGAAAATCCGCTCGAGGACCAGTAAGAATCGCCCGCCTAGTCTCCAGCCCCTACCTCCCAGATGGCGAGTGCATCTTCAAAATTACCGAAAATGGCGTAGAGGAGGTAGATCAAGATGAACAAAGAGGAAAGCGATAAACCATGACTTTCCCTCAAGCCCTAGCCATACGCTTCTTCCAACTCATCAACAACCGCCAATTCACTGAAGCCCAAAGAGAATTACAACGAATAAAAGGAAAAGCCCCGGAAACCAAATGGGACCACGGATACTATAAAGCGTTGCAAGGCATACTCCTCGCCCGGAAAGCTAACGGCAACCAACACACTTTCCTGAAGAACATCAACCTTAATGACAAAATGGCAATTGAACAACACAAAAAGGAATTCTCAAAACACGTCAAAAGCAGATTCCACGACAACTTTGACCGCGGCTTCTTCTCAGCATGGGTTGACTATACTCAACTTCTAATTAGGACAATAGAGGAGTCAAAGCCTAAACCAGACTCTGGAGGACAAACAAGAATCATCCAATATGCAGAATCTAGCCAGAAGGTTGTGTAACATTAAAAACTACATTTAAAGAATGTAGCCAGCCTATCCTTAATGGTTGAGTTTGATTCATCTCTCCTAACTCGAAGATTCCTAACTCGATGATTCCTAACTCGAAGGTGTAAGTGTCGGGCGGCAACAGAGTGATCGTAAGAGCCCCTGAGGCAGTTGTCACATTTTGGACCACTTGACCAGCGTTATTCCGCGCCGCCACCCAGAACTTCTGCCCCTCAGCCAATCTTCCCGTGTCACTGACGTATATGTTCACTGCCACTGATGGCATGAGCAAGGTAGTGATTAAAGTCCAGGATACAAGCCATGCGAAGAAGTAAATTCCGATTCCCTGAGTCATTAGTTTTGATTGTTTTTCAACTCTCGAAAAGAACTTGAGCTTCACAATGTAATAGGTGGACATGTAGAAAAGCATTGCAAATGATAATCCTGTCAGCAGCGTGTATATATTAGCAAGGTCGGAAGTGACTGAGAAAATCACGTAAACCGCGCATAAAATACCTATAATTACTCCTAAACCAGCGCGAGTCCAGTAAATTATCTTTAGGGGTTTCATGAAGCTTCAGCTCAAACGAAACTTACTTTTTCTTATACATTCAACGGCTTCTAATTTAAGGTTTTGACTAGTAGCGAGACCAATAGCGATATTCTCCGTATTTTTCTTTTTTCGAGTTTTCCCTCATGCTTACCCAAAAAAAATTAAATACTTGGCTCAGGCATACAATTGCTCCGCTCTCGTAGTCATGACAATAGCGACGACATTCACTTTTCCATTTGTCCTCACAAGAGGAATAAAGAGAAATCCTAAACTGATGGATGGTTAGCGTGCGCGAATTTTCTTATAAACCCTTAAAGCGCTTTAACTAGTATTTGTCCAAAGGGAGAAGAACCGTGAAAAAAACGATGACAAGCTTCGATATAGCCACCCTTGTCTCGGAGCTTAAAGAGCAGCTTAAAGGCGCTCGAATACAGAACATCTATCAAATCAAAGGAAAAACCGTAATTCTAAAACTTCATCAACCAAACGAGCCACCTTTGAACCTTCTAATCGAGTCAGGCAAGCGCTTACACCTAACCTCCTATATTCTGGAAAAACCTCAGAGACCACCTGCTTTCTGCATGGCTCTTAGAAAATACCTTAGGAACGCTACTCTCGCCGAGATTAGTCAGTACGAGTTTGAACGCATAGTAACAATCAGAGCTAGGACTAAAGAAGGTGAATTCAAGTTGGTTTTGGAGTTGTTCGGTGATGGCAACATAGTACTTGTGGATGCTCAGGACATTATCCAACAGGCTCTTGTGTTCAAGAAGATGCGTGACCGGAACATTTTGCGGGGCGAATCTTTTAAACAGGCGCCATCTAGTGGAAGAAATCCTATGCGAATCCGGTTGCCAGATCTGCTTGAACTGAAAAAATTTGAAGGCTTGGAGGTGGTCAAGGCACTTACGAAGCTTCTAAGCATAGGTGGTATGTATGCGGAAGAGATTCTTCTCGGTGCTCATGTAGATAAAAAGAAGGAATGCAAGTCGCTAGAAAACGGCGAATTTGAGAGAATTTTTGATGCTCTAAACGAAGTCTTTTCTTGTCTCCAAACTGGAAAATTTGAACCCTGTATTATGATAGATGAAAAAGATATACAGATTGACGTGGTTCCCATTCCATTAAAAAAGTATGAAGAGTTGAAGTGTAAAAAATTCGCAAGTTTCAACGAAGCCTTGGACGAATACTACGCAAAAACTGTTGTTGAACAAGAAGTTACGGTAATGTCAGACAAGGTTGAGGAGAAGATTGGCAGACAGCAGAGAGTTCTTAGTGACCAAAAAGAATCTTTAGAAAAGGTAAGGCGAGAAGCCAGGCGATCGAGACGAGTTGGTGACAGAATCTACGCTCATTTTTATCAGTTACAGATGCTTTTGCAGAGAATTATGGATGAAAAGAGGAATGGAAAGGCTTGGCAAGCAATCATATCAGAAATTGAAAATGAGAAAAAACGTGGGAAAGCGCCGTCGGTGTATTTTGACTCCTTAGACGTAAGGACGCTAGTTCTCGACGTGTCTATTGGCAACTTATCTTTTTCTCTTAAGCTTCGCAAATCGGTTCAAGAAAACGCCGGAACCTACTATGAACGAGCGAAAAAGGCAGAAAAAAAGGTGAAAGGCGCCGAAAAGGCGATAGAAGAAACTTTATTTCGCATCGAAAAGTTAAGACAGCGGAAAGAAATAGTGGTTGAAGAGACTAGCAAGCCGATTAAGAAGAGAAGGAAGAAGGTTTGGTATGAAAAGTTTAGATGGTTCTACACGTCAGAAAACCTGTTAGTGGTTGGCGGAAAGGACGCCGTTACTAATGAAATCTTGATTAAGAAACACACAGAACCTCACGATTTAGTTTTTCACGCCGACATTGCAGGTGCCCCCTTCGTGATAATAAAAGCTGAAGGAAAAACGCCTTCCCAAAAGTCAATAACCGAAGCAGCCCAGCTGGCAGCTTCTCATTCACGAGCTTGGAAAGCCAAGTTTAGCGCCATCGATGTTTACTGGGTCCATCCAGAACAAGTTAGTAAAACTCCGCCTTCTGGAGAATACCTTAAAAGAGGAGCGTTCATGATTCGTGGCAAAAAAAATTATGTCAGGAGAACACCGTTACAACTTGCCATAGGAATTGACATTGAAAGAACGCCATTAACCCTGATAGGTGGACCAAAAGAAGCGGTGAAAAGCAGAACTGACATTTGTGTAGAAATAGCTCCTGGAGACCTTTCAAGCAGCAAGCTAGCGAACAAAATACGGCACATGCTGAAACATAAAGTTTCCAAGAACATACAGGAAAAGGTCTCCAAAATTCCAATTGAAGAAATACAAGCCTTTATTCCTTTTGGAAAAGGAAAAATAAGCAATTAATGAATACTCGAAAGTAATGTAAAGGAACGCCCGCAAAGTTGAATATGCATGTATGCACTGCAAAAAAGATTGAACAACCACTTTTTCAACCGTTGAATTAACTTTGAATTTTTCATAGTTTTGTTTGAACCATAGTGAACCTGTTCAGAACGGCTTAATGAACACATGGAAAAAGACCATTAAGACTCCAACATTTTTGAGAAGAGAGGAACCAGTTTCCAGGCTGAAGTTCTGAAACAACTAGATGAATATGCTGAGAGATGGTTCAAAGGGAACAGCCTCAAGCGCGCACCCGATTTTTTGGGGCATCACTATTTTAGAAATCAAGAATTCGTTTTGTGTCAAAGATCTTACTCGATCGAGATAGGTTTTTCACTAGTCTTTTCTTCTCTCTTAAACTCTATGATCATTCCAGCTCGATCGTAGCTGGCTAACTCATACTCCTCAGTCATTATGATTGCGTTTACAGGACAGCCCTCCTCGCATTGCCCACAGAATAGGCATCGATCAAGATAATGTTTAAATTCCGCTTCTAGCCCCTTACCAATCATTTCAATGGCTTCAGAAGGACAGACTTTATAGCAAAGTTCGCACCCAGTGCACAGTTTCATATCCCAGATAGGTCTTCCCCTAAAGCCCTTAAAAGGAGATTTTTTTTCAAGCGGATACTTTAAGGTAGCAGGTCTCTTGAGCAAATGATTGAGCAATTCTCGCAACATCGCCAAGGTCCTATCACCGTCCCAAACCAAGCTGAACCAGTATTATTTGAAGAATAGCGAGGGGCAGCAGGTACTTCCATGCTCCACCAATCATTTGGTCAACACGAAATCTGGCAAACAGCGCCCGTAAGGTCGTCAGAAGCACAACTACAAGTGTTGTCTTTAGGAGGAAAAACCCAATAGCCAGAATTGGCAATGAACTGTTTGGGCCGCCCAAGAACAACGAGGTAATTAGTGACGCGGCGAGCACGAGCTCTACGTCCTTTCCAAGTCGAATCAATGCCAGCTTCCTACCGCTAAATTCGGTGGACCACCCGGCTACGATCTCTGTTTTTGCCTCTGGAATATCGAACGGGATAAATTCCAGCTCTGCTAGCAGGCAAAGCACGAATATGGCAAAGCCTAGAGGTTGAAGCCAGATGAACCAAGTCACGTTATGGGTCTGCCAACCCACAATCTGACTGATGGACAAAGTTCTAGCTGCAATTGCTGGACCAACCATTACAAGAGAAAGGGGAATCTCGTATCCCAGCATCTGGAATGCCGCTCTTACGCCCCCGATCGTGCTGAACCTGTTTACTGAACTCCAGCCAGCGATGAAAATGGTGACTGCTATTAGAGTGAATAAAAACATCAGAAAAATTAGGTCACCCTCGAAGTTAATAGGGGCGGTTAAACCAGTGACGGGGATGAGGAATAATGCAAAGAGGGGAAAAGACAGTATAAGAAGTGGTGTGCAACTGAACATAAACTTATCTGCTGCTTTTGGTGTGATGTCTTCTTTAGAGAGCAACTTAATGAAGTCTGCGAAGGGCTGAAGTAGACCCGAAGGGCCTGTGTAAAGCGGACCGTATCTGTTTTGAAGCTTGGCTAAGAACTTTCTATCTACCCACTCGTAGAAGAAGGCTAAAGCTATGAAAAAGAGAAAACCTGGAAATAGAAGAATTTCTATGAGCGTTGTTATTCCTTCCGGTATCATTTAATTGCGTATCTCCTCAATTCTTCGCTGCTCAGAATCCATTGCTTATTATTATTTACATTAACGAACGTCATTCGGTCGGTGCAACTGAAGCACGGGTCTATTCCAACCATAATGGCTGGTATATCAGCGATGTATTCTCCAACAAGCATTTTGCAGAGGGATGGAATATTTCCTAAGGTTGGGCTTCTTATTTTGTATCGCTCTGGCTTTGTGGTCCCATTTGTTTTTACATAGTGAATGAGTTCTCCTCGTGGTGCTTCAACTCTAGAAACAGCTTCACCTTCGGGGACTCTTCGTGGAACTCTGATTCTTATCTTTCCTTCTGGTAGGTGGTCCATAGCATAACGGATAATGTTTACGCTTTCAAATACTTCGTCGCATCGAACAAACAGTCGGCTTATTACATCGCATCCATCATAGGTTATGACCTTAAACGGGATTTCATCATAGGCTATGTAGGGATCATCCGCTCTGACGTCTCGTTTGATTCCACTGGCACGTAAGGTTGGTCCAATGGCACAAAGTGCTATGGCGTCTTTTGGCTTTAGGATTCCAATTCCAACTGTCCTTTTCGAGATTGTAGGTTCAGTCATCGCGATTTTCTTGTAGTACTTCATTCTCTCTTCAAGGGCATCGAGTCCTTCTCTAATCTTTTCCGCAATTTCTGGCGTTATGTCTCTTCGTACTCCTCCAATGGTGTTCATAGCATAATGTACCCTGTTTCCTGAAACCAGCTCTAACAAGTCCATAACTATCTCTCGGTCTCTCCACAAATACATAAAAAGCGTATCAAAACCAATTTCATGCGAGGCCAGTCCAAACCAGAGATAGTGGTTGTGAATTCTTTCAAGTTCCGCGATAATGGTTCTAATGAACCTAGCTCTAGGAGGTATTTCAGCGCCCAAAATTTCTTCGATAGCTTGAGTATAACAAGTTGTATGGGCGTGCGAGCATATTCCACATATTCTCTCAATTAGATAGAGGTTTTGAATAAATGTTCGGTTTTCTGTTGCCTTTTCGATTCCTCGATGAGCATAACCAATACGTGGCTTGACACCTATAACACGTTCACCGTCAACTTCAAACATGAAATACTCAGGTTCGATATGGTATGGATGTTGTGGTCCAAATGGGATACGGATAGTTGGATAAGGCATTACTGCTTTCATCCCTTCGTAACTTTCTTCTGGATTTTTTTGATTGTCCATTCTTTCTTCAACGGATAAACGTCCGACGGCCATCCATCAGGTAAAATTAGGGGAGATAAATCTGGGTGTCCCTCAAAAATAACTCCCAGGATGTCGTGGACTTCTCGCTCATAAAGTGTGACGCCAGGTATAAGATCGGTAATGGTTGGCAAGACAGGTTTATCCTTCGCCACTCGAATTTTCAGCGAAAGCTCTATCGTTCCGTCACGGTTTAGATGATAAATAACCTCAATTTCTTTTCCAACATCGGCGCCTGTTATTGTTGAAACGTGGGAGAACCCCATCTTTTTTGTTAAATAACGAATTGTTTTTATAAACACTTTCTTGTTAATAAGAATGAAAATTCTGCGAGGGCGAGGGACTTCACTTTCTAGAACATTCTTTCCAATAAGATGTTTCATTTCTCTAATGATTGCGTTTTCTTCCGTTGTTTCTTCCGTCACTTTTAGCCAGCCTTGAGTTTCTCGATAAGTTTTACAATTCCGTTGATTATGGCCTCGGGTTTCGGAGGGCATCCAGGAACATAGACATCAACGGGAATCATTGTGTCTATTCCTCCGTAAACGTTGTAACAATCCGCGAAAGGGGCGCCGCTAATCGCGCAAGAGCCGACCGCGATGACAGATTTGGGCTCAGGTATCTGTTCGTATATCCTAACCAGTCTATCCTTTACCTGTCTAGTTACTGGCCCCGTAGTAACCAGTACATCCGCGTGTCTTGGACTGCCCCGCATGATTATTCCAAAACGTTCGATGTCATATCTTGGCGTTAAGGCGGCTACAACTTCGATGTCGCATGCATTGCAGCCACCTGTATTGAAATGGATGATCCAAGGTGATTTAGTTCTGCCCCACTTTAATAATCCCATATCACCCTCTCCGTAATAATGGGAGTAAAATGACGACGGCCATTAATACGATTAGCGCATAAATAGCTGGAAAGGGACCAGGTGTGTTTAGCGATGTGGCGAGAATGAACGCGAGGATGTCGAAGACGAGGAAGTAGACGGCGTAAATGAGGAATCTTTCAGCGTTTACCTGAAGCTTAAGTGGCAGGAGATCTTCACCGCAGGCATAAGGAGCAACCTTACCCTCGGTCTTCTCACCCTTTGCTCCAATCATCCACCCCACCAAGTAGAGGATTAACCCAACAACTATGGATAGGAAGAAGATGAAGGGCAAGGAAATCAACAAATCGGTCTGCATCGGTTCACTGACCTTTCAACTTATCTCTAAAGATACACTCTATTTAACGCTTTTAGGTTTACTTTAAAAATTCATGACCTTGGTGAAAACTCTTTTAAAAGAGAGCTTCCAAAGTCTTCTGATACAAAGATGATAGGAGAGGGATTTAACGATAAATGATCTACTGCAGATTGCTTTGATAGTCTTAACGGTTTTGCTGGCATTGTTGACCGTTGAACTGAAGGACATGCTTCACGCTGTCATCTGCATGGGTGGGATGTGCACCGCCATAGGAGCATTATTTTGGCTGCTAAACGCACCGTATGTCTCTGTCTTTCAGCTATTGGTTTACACAGGGGCTGTGATCGTTCTCTTCATAGCCACCGTTATGTTAACGGCGAGAAAGGAGAAGCCACAAAATGAAAATAAACTGGGTTAGAGTAGCTGGTTTAACAACTGTCGCCTTAGTTGTACTGGTTTTTTCCATGCTGATCGTGAGGTATGAATTTCCAGCCTTCGAATATGCAAGTCCATCTGCAGAACTCATTGAAACTGAAACAACTGCAATAGGGCCAGAGGTTAGCCGGTTCCTGTGGACTTATCGGTTAATCGACCTAATTGCACAGGCATTTGTTTTGTTCGCGGCGGCCGCTTGCTGTGTAGCGATGTTAAGGGTTGAGGAGAAAAAGTGATTCCGCTTGTCTACTACCTCGCAGGTGCTATCGCCCTCTACGTCATTGGCATGTATTGTCTAGCTTCAAAGCGGAACATGATCAGACTTGTCATCGGAGTTGAGATCCTAATGAACGCTGCCCACTTAACCTTCATTGTGTTTTCAGCATACAGAACTGTGGGTTACATAGACCCGCTCGGTCACGCCATTGTGATTATGTCAATAGTGTTCGCGGGTTGTATCACTGGCGTAGCCTTGACAATCGTCACTTACGCCTACAGACATTATGGCACATTAGACGTTCGAAAACTAAGGCGGTTGAGGGGTTGACGGTCTAAGATGTTTACCCAGCCTTTGGATGTCCTCCTCATATTCACGATTACAACGCCAGTGATTGGGTGGGTGGCATACAAAAAGGCGAATCGAAAAATTCAGGGCATATATGCCGCCCTAGGGCTTTCAGTCACAGCCTACTTTCTCTATGAACTGTACAAGGAAGTTGCTGAGAAAGGTGTCGTCCTAATCGTTGGTCAACTGCCTTTCAGTCCCCCTCTAGGAGCCTGCCTCAAGATAGATATGCTCAGCGTTTTTATGGCGTCCCTTTTCACGATAACTGGGTTATTTGCTGTTGTCTATTCAATTAGGTATATGGAACACGACACCGGGTTAACAGAGTATTATACACTTCTCTTAGGCATGATCGCTGGCATGACAGGTGTTGTCTTCGCTGGCGACTTCTTTACGCTGTTTGTCTTCTGGGAGCTCATGTGCCTTACATCCTACGCATTAGTCGCCTTTCGAAAGCAAAGATGGGAGGCGATAGAAGCCGGGTTCAAATACCTCATCATGAGTGCTGCCGGAAGTGCAACCATCCTCCTAGCCATGTCGTTTCTCTATGGCATGACTGGGACAGTGAACTTCGCGGGTCTGGCAGCTAGACTTAACAATGCTACACCTGACGGATGGCTTTACGTAACGTTGACATTGATCATAGTCGGCTTCGGAATCAAAGCGGCCATCGTCCCATTCCATACATGGCTCCCAGACGCCCACTCAGCTGCACCGAGCCCGATAAGCGCGGTGCTTTCTGGTGTTATGGTGCCAACAGGTGCTTATGCCCTCATCCGTATTCTAATTCTCGTTTTTGGTTCTATGCAGTCAGTATGGCAAATAACGCTGGCCGTTTTCGCTGTTTTCACGATGTTTGGCGGCAATATAATGGCCTTATGGCAAAACGACCTCAAACGTTTGCTCGCCTTCAGCACTATTGCCCAAATGGGTTACATTATTTTCGGATTATCAACGGCATCCTTGTCTGGATTAACTGGAGGCTTGTTCCATATCATGAATCACGCAATTATGAAGGGGCTCCTCTTCCTTTGCGCTGGGTCATTCATTCATCAAGTGAAAACACGGGATCTTAAGAAGCTTAGAGGGATAAGGAAGACGATGCCCATGACAAGTATGTTTTTTGCTATCGGCGCTATTGCGATCTCGGCTATTCCACCATTGAACGGTTTTTGGAGCGAGTGGATGATCGTGACGGCAGGCATAGAAGCCGAAATGATTCTGTTTTCAGCCTTAATGCTCGCTAACATGATCATTTCCGTTGTCTACTACGTCCGCGTTATTCGCATAATCTTATTAGAAAAGCCTACCGCGGTGTCCAAAAAAGCAAAAGAGGCTCCAGCATCTATGCTCATTCCCACTTTCATTCTCGCAGCTCTCTGCATAATAATTGGAGTCTATCCAGGACCGTTTATCACTATGGCTTCACAGGCAGCTAAAGCGGCATTGGAAGTGCAGAGATACATTAGCCTAATGCTATAAGCCTTAATATGATATCAGGCCAGATCCCTAAGACGAAAGCGATTGCCGACAACACAACTATTGGAATATACAATAGCCAAGACGCTTCTTTTGTATTCTCTAATTCTTTAGGGGTAGTTCCGAAGAACACTCTCCAGACGAACCACAGGTAGTATCCAAGGGTAATTACAGTGCTAAATACTGCGATTGTGGTTATGAGAATTTTTCCAGAGGAGATTCCCCCTGAGAAAATCATCCACTCGCTCCAAAAACCGTTCAACGGTGGGATTCCGGCTAGGGACAAGGCGCCTATCAATGATGCGATACAAGTTATTGGCATCTTTCCAGCTAAGCCTCCCAGCTTTTTGATGTTGCGCGTTCCTGTTTGGTGTATGATCGCGCCGGCACACATGAAGAGAAGAGCCTTACAAATGGCGTGATTAATCACGTGAAAGAGCCCGCCAGTGGCCCCCAGTGTTGCGTCGGGCAGCCAAGTCGCAAGTCCGAAGAAGATGTACCCCATCTGGCTAATACTAGAATAAGCTAGCAACCGTTTGATGTCGGTCTGCGCAAGGGCTAACAGTCCACCATAAATCATTGTGATAACCCCAAGAGCCATCAAGACATCTGATGTCTGTACCATTGTTTGACCAAATCCAGAAAGAAGAATCCTTGCGATGGCGTAGGCGCCACACTTGATCATGGCGCCTGACAGCATCGCGCTTATTGGCGCTGGGGCTTCAGCGTGGGCATCAGGCAACCACGTATGAACTGGAAAGAGCGCCATTTTCACGCAAAAACCAATCAGTAACAGAACAAACACTGGAAGTATGCTACTTGGAGGGATAGCGATGGCAGCAAGTGGCAATTCGGCAAGGTCGAAGGTGCCAGTAAATACATAGATGGACAGTATTCCAAGAAGCATAGCAAGCGATCCAAAATGTGTAAATATAAAGTATTTGAACCCGATGGCTAACCTCTTTTTTGATGTCCCCCAAAAAGCTATTAAGAAATAGGATGGAACAAGCATCAACTCCCAGAAGAAGTAAAATTGCAAAAGGTTCGCGGAAAGTATTACTCCGATCATGCCAGCCATGAAAAGCAATAGATTTGCGTAATAGCCCCTTTGCCCACTTTTACCCTTCATGTACTTGATCGAGTAAAAACATGAGAGCGCACTGACAACTGCAACAATTAATCCAACAGGAAAGCTAATCATGTCAACCCAGAAACCGAAAGTCAACTTGATTGATGGTGTACGGATCCATGCATATGTAAAGTGTATGGAACCTCGCTCAATGAGGTCTGTCACCATTGAAAGAATCATAAAGACGGATAGCGAGGCCGCTATCGTCGCTAACCATCCGGCATACTTCTCGACACGCCTTCCAAAAACATAAAGGGCGACCGCTGAAATTATGGGGATAATGATCGCCAATAGGGGGGCGTGGGGGATCAAGTTGACTTCTCCTAGGGAATATGTCCTCCAAATAGGAACAACAGAACTATTAGCAACATAGCTCCAATAAAAGCCAATATCATATTATAGGACAACACACCTGTCTGAATCTTTCTGAAACGTTGAGAAAATGATGTGAAAAGGTTTGCTATTAAATAGTTCAATGCGTCAATGCCCCTAAGTTCTGGGTACTTGTACACAACCTCGGAAAGTCTTCTGAAGAAGCCTGCAACGGAGTAGTTGAGCGCATCAATGCTATGTTCTAAGCTGTTATGTATTTTATGTGAAAGGAAACATGTGGAGTAGGCGACTTTATAATAGAATGCGTTGATGTAGAAGCGATTTAGCAGAAGCTTATGGGCTGCCTTCAGAAACCGATACTTTTCCGTCAACCTCCTAGCATCAGCCTTGTGTGATATGTAAATTCTGTAGGCTGGATAGCCTCCAATCGCCACCGCCACACATGTTAAGACCGTACTAATAGAAGGAACAAGGTATACAAGAACCTCAACAATGTTGTTGAAAGTCAACTGCCCTAAGAAGGGTAGGGGTAGAAGAAACTTGTTAAAGGGCCAGATGAGGAGAATTGCTAGGAAATCCAAGAATGCGGTGATTAAAAGAGTTATTGTAAGGGAACTACGCATTAAGAATGGGGGATTCTTGATAACCTTTCCATCTGATCCGTAACTCTCCTTTCCGAAGACAAGCCCCATCATTCTGAGAGCGTAAAAGGCTGTTATTCCAGCTCCAATTATTAACAGAGCAAAAATCAAGTAGCCAGAAACCATCAGCGTGAACTGTCCTCTTAAGCCAGCCTCTTGTGCAAAATCCAAAGCAACTGTTTGAATCCAATTCGCACACCAAAAGCCACTTAGTAGAGGTATGCCTCCTAGAGCAAGAGCTCCCACTTCCATGCTTCTATGTGCGATCCTACTTTTGAACCCGCTCATATAGTGCAAATTGTCCGATCCAACTGCATATGAAATGTACGCCGCAGAGAGGAATAGCAGCGCTGAGACGAAGGCGTCTATGGTTAAGAGAAAGGTGCCAGCTAAGTATCCCCAGCTCATGTCAGCCATTAATCCTGCTAAACCAAAAGCTGCCATCATGTACCCGATCGCGCTTGAGATACCATATGAAAGAACTTTGAATATGTTGACTTGAACGATCGCTATAAGAGCACTAATCACAGCTGTGAGTGCACCCACAAATGTCATGACTAGAAAGAAATTAATCATGCCACTGTATCCCATGAGGGAAGCCTCATGGAAAATTGGGAGGACTCTAGCCATAAGAAAAGGACCAGCCAGACATTCAGTTAGAGCGTTGAAAGAGGAAGGTGAGGCAGCTAGTGCATCCGGAAGCCATTCTTGCAAGGGAAACTGAGCTGCCTTTCCTACGGCTCCACCAAAGAACATCAGGGCCGTAACAAACAACAAGCCAGACCTTGATAATTCTCCCATCCAGTTATTGTTTTGTGAGAGTTCCATGATGTTAAGAGTGTGAGCGTAGGAATATATTATCAAAAGAGACGCGAGCAAGAGCACATCTGCAACGTGGAGGACGAGGAAAGTTTTCAAGCCTGTATGCGCCTTCTTGGGGTCTTTGTACCAAAAAGCTGCAAGGCCGGTGCAACATATCCCAACTAATTCCCAACCTATGAACATGAATAGGAGGTTATCAGCTATCACTATTATCACGTATCCGGCGATGAAAAGCTGGATGAGAAACCAGAACCTAGTTAAGCTAGGGTCTCCACGCATGAATCCTACGGAGAAGAGGGTGACCAAAAAACCTATACTACTGACTACAATAGCCATAAGTACGTTAAACGGATCGACCAGCACCCCTATATTTACGCCGAGAGATCCGACCCACGGAATCTGCCAATCAAGAGGAATGTTGCCCAACACTTCCCCGCTAACCCAGTTGACTGCATTTCCTGTGAAAACGTCGAGTGTCATGGAGAGCGAAAAAACGACGCTTGCGCCAACAAATGCCACTGGCGCATAATCTCTCAGCTTACGATGTACTGAGGCAAAGAGTGGCGTAAGCAGAGCCCCAATCATCGGAATAAGCCAACAAAGCCACGGTGCATACGGAAGCAATAAACCATCCTCGCAGAGCGCATTGAGATAACGTATATTGCGCTTAGTAGTTCAAATATTTAATACCGATAAACACGGTTAAAAGACAAATAAATATCATGTAATTTATAAGTTCATAGTCAAAGCAGAAGGATGGAAGCCTCGTGAAAAGATTTTGGAAAGGGCTGATGGAGTTGCCATTTTCATAATAACATGTCTCTCCGTAGCACTCTTAGCCTATGAACATTTGACTATGCGCGCGCGTTTCAATCTAATATGAAGAAATGCATGTATGCAAGCAGAATCTTTGTAGATCTCAAATTTCAGCGTTTTTTCTGACAAAATAATCGCCTTGAAGTAAATGTGAATCAGTTTATAAATACCTCCTTTGACATAATCATGTCAACCATTTTAACGTCAAAGTAATGAACATTCCGAGTATCATCATGAATACTTAGATTCTTCTTGTCATTGCGGCATAAACTAATCCAAGATGCACACGGAGTAAACAAGCAAAGCTATGACGCATACGGATGCTGCAAACGTCATGTGTGGAATAAATATTCAGTATAAGTAGTCTAAATGTATTGTTGATAAAAATCTGGATTAAGATATGTATGTATCGGCTTGAAATTGTGAAATAACATAGCACGCACCTGAAGCTTTTTATGCTAGACGATATTCTATGAGTAGATTTAGATGCACACACAAATGAAGTGGTAAAATGAGTATAAAGAAAGATGAACCTAAAAGAGAAGAACACGGCTTAGACGAGAGAAGGATAGAGGCTTTCGGCTCGAAAATGTATCTTGAGTCCGCGAAGGCCGTTAGGGAAGTTGGCACTCGCGTAGTACTCTCCGTCGGCGCGGCGATACTTATCTGGCTGTTTGGAACCCTAGTCATCATACCTATCGCAGAAGGAATGCAACAGATATTCTTTGGATATCCAGTAGACGCAATCATCAGCTCCATTTTCGTTGCGGCATTGGCGATTATTATCTTCACAGTATTCGTTGACGTTCGCAGACTAACTAGCGGACTAGCAGGAATACTGGCTTACCAGTTCGGAAAAGTAAGTGGAGATGTAGACCTTGAATCATTTAAGCATTATCGAACAGCCTTAGACGGATTATTATACGTAGTCGTAGTGGTTCTGAGCTATTTGCTGTTTGCCAACTATCTTGCCAAGATCCACGCTGCAATACCTGCAATATTGCTCATTCTCATTGTGGTATGGTCGATCTTTGCCCTTTGGAAAAGTGCCAGAGCAATAGCGGCAGAAATCGGTAAATACACTGGAAAAATGGCAAACGAAATAGAGAAATTGAGCAAAGAATAGCATACAATTAACACAAAACGACAGCGTGCCCCCCTTTTTAGTATTTAATATGAACGCGAGAAATTGATGGGTTCAATATGAAGATTAAGAATCGGGAAGAGATTGAAAGAGCAATAAGATACTTAAGATTGCGTGGACAAAAGACACTAACTAGTTTGTTCGCTGCTCTCTTAATATGGCTTTTCGGCATTTTAGTGTTCATTCCATTAGCTGAATCTTTAAACTGGCAAACCAGAGTATTCGTCTCTATGTTGTTCTTTTTTGCATTTAGCCTTTCAATTGTCAAGACATTACCAGGTTTGAAAGAGTTGATAGACGTGTTTGCTTACTTTCTGGCAAGAAAACATAGTGTTGCAAAAGGGCTTAATCACGAAAATGCATCAACATTATTTACACACTTACTATATATGATCTGCTCCTTGATTTTTTACGGGCTTTATTCCCCATTCCTAACTAATTTTCACCCAGCAGCTAACGGCATTGCCCTGATAGCAGTGCTAATTTTGATATTTTTCCTGCTTCTAAGAGTCTTCCCCATTTTGTTGCCCAAATTCTTGGAGTGGCTATCGAAATCGTAGAGTCTTGCGCGGAAGCGTATGAGACAGATTCCTCAGAAATGGGCGCGCGTTACTCCGCCTCTTAAGAATAGTCAATGCATGCAAGATGCTTAGTGTGCGTGCATGTTTACTTTATCAGCTGCGTGTAAGTGAACTGCTGCTCTGTAAGCGTAGACCACTGCTGTTAAGGCAGAGTGAAACAAGATTCCAATTAGCGAGTAAAATGGCATTCCTAGAAGGACTCCTATTAAAATGTAGACGTTGTAGATGTTCCTTCTTCCCGCCACTCTGCGGAAAGCACGTTCAAATGGCCCATAAACATCCAAACTAACACCCATGGCCCTTCCAAACTGGTCGTAGCAAAACCTGTAGAATGCAATGAAAGTTATAGAACATATAGCAATCATTAACGGTGTTGAACCTAGGCTGCCACTTAGAAAGAAAGCCAACGCTATAAGCCATGAAAACTCATACAGCAAGTCAAACACATGTTCCATGAGACCCAGTTTGGTTGAACAACCACGTGTCCTCGCCAGCTTCCCATCTAAACCATCTACAATGCCTACTACGAAGGTTAGAATCGCCCCAGTTAAGAGGTGACCAAAGAGAAATAGAGCAGTTACAGCATATGCCAGCACATTCGAGAGAATGGTTATCTGATTTGGAGTAATCCGAGAATCTGAAATAAGATAGACAATTTTATTCTCTATTGGTCGGTTGATGTAATGAGCAATAAAATCTGATGGCCCACGCTTTTTCTGGGAATGCTTAGCAACCAAATTTTTTGCACGTTCGACGTCCATTCTTGTATCGACATCCACCCAGTGTTTGCCAGTTATATCGACCACTCGTGCATATCCATTCGTGGCAACAAGTCGAACACAGTCAGCGAGTTCTGATGCCCCAGCTTCCATTGCCTTAGCACCATAGTCGAACATTCTAGGTGAGCATAGGAAAAATCCCGTATCTATGCAATTCCAACTGTCTATTTTTTTTCCAATGCTGAGAATTTCCGCGTCTTTCTCTAGCACTTTTGTGTCGTCATGTGAGTGGCTTATTTTATCTGTAGCAAGAACCAGAACGTCTTCAACGCTAGCATTCATAAGAGATTTTACAAGTTGAGGATCAAAAATGTGGTCACCCATGCAGAGTATAAATTCCTTTTGGAAAATTCCTTTAGCCGCCATGAAAGAGTATAAGTTTCCTTTTTCCCAGTTTTGCGCTGTTATGTAGTTAATTTCAAGTCCACAATAGGTTTTTCCGATTGCCTCTCGTATATTATGTCCTTCATATCCTACAACTATATGGACTTTCTTTATTCCGGCTTCCTTTAAGCCCTGAAGGATTCTGCCAAGTAATGGGATTTTTGCAATGGGTTGGAGAACCTTTTGTCTTGCATGTTTTCTCAGTCTGCTTCCTTCGCCCGCTGCTAATACTAAAGCTTCTGAGTAGTTTTCTTCATACTTTGTGAACATAACTATCACACAGGATCCATCTAATTGATGCGCACGCCCGCAAAGGCCTTTCTACGGCCAAGTATTAAGATTGGAAAGAGAGACACGCACATTGTAAGATGTTTTGGAAAACAATGGAAAACCCTACTAAAAAAGCTGTCGGAAGCCTTGCCCTCAGGAAACAGCTAAAAAAATCACCAAAATTGGAAAAAAAGATTGGGGACATGCATGCATGCTTGGCGAAGGGGACATCGCAAATATTGAAGTTTTGGGGATTTCCATTGAAAACTGAAACTTTGTTTTGGATTCTCACACCTAGACATAGGGCAATCTCTCATATAAAGCATAGCGTCAGAATCATTACTGCAAGCATACCTAAGACCATCAATGAGCCTAACACTTGATTTTTACCTTCTGTTGTTATGATCTGCCACTTGCGCGCGTGCTTGTCTTTGGCACTGTCAACCGTTTAAGTTCCACTGTGCGTGTATGCGGTTCTATGTGAATCTTTTTCAAGATTCTTTTTTGGGGAAAGTGATAGAGAAATTCGCCTGCGCTCAATTTCTGTAATTGGCTTGCTTGCTCATCAATGAATCCTTTCAAATAAGCCAAGTCGTTCCGTTCCGATGTCCATCCGAACCATCGCTGTTGTGCTATCTTGATAAGCATCTTATCCACATTCGCCGAAAAAGGTGTTATGCAACAGAATCGAACCTTGTAATTTCTCCCCATTGACGCGAGCTCTACACTTGCACTATACCGATCCCCTCTAAAACTGCCTTCAGGGAAAACAAGTTGGCTTTCTTCGAAAATCACGAATCGCCATTTACGTTTTTCTTCCGTTTGGTTCACGACCAAATTCATTATTGCTTGGTTGAAGGCTTCAATGAACTGCCTTTTTTCCGTTCGACGCAACTTTGAAATGTCGTAAATAGTGCTCAAATCGTAAACGCCAATTTTTTGACGTATGTCATAAACCGTGAAGACGAAAGGCAATTCTTCATTCAGCAAAAGTTTCCGATCTAATCCTTGCTTTGATCAAAAACAAAGTGACAGGAGTAGTTGTGGACATAGACAACATATACTTCAACAAGTTGCTTGATGAGATAGTGAAATACCCTAAGCCAAGTGCCGAGGATGTCATTCTAACCTTAGCCATCCCAAGAGTTGCGGAATCCATCTACACAATCCGTAGCAAGAAAGTCGTGGCTCATGTAAAAACAATCGATCCGAGTTTCATCGATTCTTCCTATTGTGGATCAGCTTGTGATTGGATGCTCTCTGAGCTTGCTATGTTATTTTACACTTCCAACCCAAAAGAAGCAAGCGAGCTGATAAATTCCTTATTAGAAAAGAGAATTCCGTTGATCGAGGAATTCGAAAACGGAGGTATTGTTATTCTCAAGAAAGATTTACTTGTTAAAGACGAGTTCTTGATCTATCTTTATTATACCTATCCTAACAGAATTACAAATGGAGATTTGATTAATGCAGTTCGCTATCATAATCCTACGTATGCAGAAAAAATACTGATCAAGCTCGAAGGTGAAAAGTTAATTCATCGAAACATCAATGGAAACAAACCAACCAAACTCGGACTAAAGTACGTTGAAGATAAAATATTAACCATGAAAACGAATTCACCTTTTCCAACACATTGAACATGATTTCCTTATCATGTTTTCTTCGCTGCTCGCAATCTTGGACATTCATCACATTTCTCAGTCTTACAATAGGTTTGGAGTTCGTTATATGGCACTTTCCACGGTTCGCCCAACTTGCACACGTTGTCTTCGCTTAAATAGGGGCATCTCATTCTCATTCATCTTCTATTTTTGCTCATAATCTTTTAAATATTTGTCGCTTGTGAATTTATCAAAGATAGTAGGAAAAGTTATAGCAGAACCAAAAGAACTAATTAGAAAAGAGGTGTTGAAAAATGAGTGATTCTGAAGTGATTATAGAAATTATTAGACAAAGGCGGGAAACAAGAGATAGAATAATGTTTCAAAATTTAATACCAATACTGAGTCAATTGAGGCAAACTGTAGATACTTGGATTGATGATGAGTTCAAAGACTTAGAAGACGAAATTTCACATCTTGGCAATGTAGCTCCTACAGATAATGCAAGTAAAAGGATTGCCAGATATGAAAAAGATTTGACTCAGATTCGTAGTGAACAATTGCCAAAGGCTCTAAAGCAATTGGATGAGTTGATTAGGTATATCAAACAACAGAAATTTAAGTCCTCAGAAGAGGCTACTGAAATGTTGAAGAAGGAACTTCCACCTATTATTTCAGTAGTATTTAGTCTTAACAAGGCAAGAGAAAGGCTTGATGGTATGGCAGAGATGATTCCTATAGCTGTCGTTGAGGAACTCCGAAGAAACGATGAGGAATAAGAAGTTCAAAAACAAGAATAGAGCAAATTTTTATCCATCTTCCACACAAATGTAATATGATGTAACATGCGCGCGCATGCATTGTATGGCAAGGTGTCTAGATGGATATTTCAAAGGAGATCATAGATTACTGGGACCACTTTCAGAAAGAACATGGGATAACAAAAAACTTTGTGGATGCTTGGTATTTCGGGGATAATCCTGAACTAGGTGATGAATTGTTGGAACTGGTGTTAACAGGCAAAAAAACAGGAACAGCAACCTTGGTTATTGAATTAAAGAGAGAAGGAGAGAAGATGCCTGAGGTCGGAGACTACAACATTATCCTAGATGGTAAAGAAAAACCTACCGCAATCATCCGGACCACATCAGTTGAAATCAAACCATTTAATGAAGTGGAAGAAGCGTTTGCCTACTCCGAGGGCGAGAATGACCGTACCCTGGAATCTTGGAGGAAAGAACACAGGATATACTGGACCCGAAAAGGCCAGAAACTTGGATTCGCTATGAAAGAAGACCTTTTGGTGATCTGTGAGAACTTCGAACTTGTTTATTCTAAATAATCTAACCCATTTGGTCGCGCGCGCATCCGATTAACTTTTTGCATGTTCTGGATAGGTGTAAGGTGGGCTAGCCATGGTCGGAATCCATTGCGATTTTTGAAGTATGGGGGGATACTTTTAGGGCTTGGCGTGGCTTGGATTTGGCTTGTTTCGGTGAAAGCGCCTTGTTCTAGGCTTAAAAAAGATTCACTACTAATCTAAGAAATTTCTAAGGATTCCTAAGCGAAGCTAAAATAAACCTCCAACTAAAAAATAGAGAGGTGGCGCAAGCCTTACGTTCTGACTTGGATGAAAAAAAGAGAAAAGGGTTATTGGTCTTTTCCTTTCACTCTCATGATGTTTCGTAAGCCACGTTTCTTTCTTGGTTCTTCGACTTCGACACCTAACCTCTTTAGCTTTCTTCGTGTGCTTTCCGTCATTACTAAGCCTTGTTCCTTCATCTGTTCAATTATCACATCTGCTATAACTTGCATGCCTCGTTTCATGTCATTCATCTCTTCTTGCATCGCTTCTAAGCTTGCATGGTTACTATTTGTCAATGCTCCTAAGACTAAGCGTGATTCGGCGCTTCTGTACTGTTCTTTCAAGTCTAACCCATTGAGGTAAGAAATCATGTCTTCGCTTACCTTTTTGCCAACCATCAGCTTTATGCTCCAAGCGTTTAATCCACTGTTAGCCAAAGCGCTTATGAAAAAGTCTCGCAATCCGTGAAATCTTAAACGCCCACTTGTCTTTTCTCCAATACCTAATGGCGGATCAAAAACTTTAGGATCGTTATAGGCTTGACTCCACAGCTTACGAAGTGTATAGTTTATTTGCGCTTCCGTTTCGTGTCCGTATCCTCTTTCACTTGGAAACCAATATTCCGATCGCGGTGTGCTTTCCCAATAGGTTAAGAGCGCTTCGGTTGTTTCGTGTGTTATGTGGCATTTCGCGCGCGTATGCTCCTTTAAGCATTCGATTTCAAACTCTAAAGGGTAATCTAGTTCTTTCCCTTCTTGTTTGGCTCTTTCGAGTTGTGGCAAAACTAAGCTTCTCTTTAGTCGGATAAAGTCGGACACGCGCAAACCCAAATCCTTACCACTTAACAAGATTGCTCTTTCCCTTGCATTGCCATAGCGTAGCATCCGTCTCAATTGTTCAATTGTAAATTTGTGATCGCCTTCAACAATCCTTTTTTGCGGAAGTGATCCTTTTCGAACTTTAAGGGGATAACGTGAGTAACTAAAGAATCCACGAATTGGGTTCGTGGCTATCAATGCAGAGTTCATGCTTAGGTTAAATTTTTTGACTTGCCATTCTACGAAGTCGCTTAAGATGTCCGCGAAAAAGTTCTTTTCTTTTTCGTCTTCTAGTTTGTCTTGCTCTTTCCTCAATCGCAAGATGTCACTTGCCGACTTTAGATTTTTTTGTGGATACGTTTCGTTCAGAAATTCTAAGAACCGTCTCATGCTTGTTTTTGCAGATTTCTGATAGCTCTTAGATTTTATCGAAGCAAACCAATCCATGAACGCCTTATCTTTCTTGAGTTTTTCGCTCATTTCGACCATTATCATTTACTTGTTTTCACCTCCTTTTAAGTCTTAGGAATCTCAAAAACCTTCTTAGTTTTCCATTGAAAGCCTCAAGGAAAGATTTCGTCAGCTATAAGAATCGCGAATGAGTAGCCAAAAAGATGCTTGAATACCCGTTTCGCTGAACCTTCTTGAACACGCGAGCTATGTGAGTTGAACAACATTTTAATAAATCTTCCATTTATTCTCGTATGTGGGGATAGCAGTGGCAGAAATCGGTTTAAGACCGCGAATGATCGTCAAAGACGTTATGTCTAGCCCCGTCATCACGGTTGGCGAGAGCGAAGCAGTGGACAAAGTAGCAAAGTTTATGGAAGTACAGCAATTAGGCTGCATAATCATAATTGACAAAGATGAAAGGCCCCTGGGAATAATCACAGAAAGAGACCTTGTAACACGAGTTCTAGCCAAAAATAAGCTACCCAGCCAACTCATAGCAAAAGACGTTATGACAACACCTTTGATCACTATTAACCCTAGTGAAACACTCAGCAACGCAGCAAGGCAGATGAGCAGACTTAACGTGCGAAGACTCGGCGTAATTTACAAGGGCAACCTCGTTGGCATCATTTCAAGCAAAGATATTTTAGCCATCACACCAGAGCTCATTGAAACAATTCAAGAGAAGACCCGTATTGAAAACGGAAACATGGAAGAACCCTTAGAAAATCCTCCAATGGCTGGATATTGCGACCGTTGCACACAATGGTCAAGTCGACTGAAGGAAATGGAGGGCGAATTTCTCTGTGAGGACTGCCGCACTGATAGTCGAGGTGAATACTAAAAGGGCTGATTACTTGCTCGTTAAAGAAATAATGAACCACAGCTATCCCTCACTCTATACAGACGAGCTCGCAACAAAAGCAAGAGCAATTCTTCGTGACCAAAACCTTAGAGTTCTACCAATAATTGACGATGAAAGGCGCCTGGTGGGCACTCTTTCACGCCGCAACATTATGACGATAACATCATCTGTCTCACCCATGCGCATTAAAGGAATAATGACAACACCACTCTTCGTCGCCACCATGGAAATGGACGCCTTGCAGGCTTTAAGAGAAATGAACCGTCTTGACAAATGGTATGTCGCTGTGGTGAAATCTTCTCAAAATAAAAATTACGTGGGAATGCTGGGACTGGAGAACTTCATAGTTGCCTTTCTGAAAAAAGATTCTCAAAAACTTTCAAGACCCGTCCTTGAAATCATGTCAAGTGAATTGGTAACTTGTTCACCAGAAGACGAAATTGACAATGTCTGGCGCAGAATGCAAGACCGCAAACTTTCAGGTTACCCAGTCGTGAGAAAAAGAAGATTAGTGGGCATCATCACCCAAGCTAACATGCTCAACAGTGGCTGTTTCTTCCCTGCCTTTGAATCAAAGAAAGGCAGATTTAAGAAATCTTCGAAAATCTCTGCGGTCATAAAAACATCTGTGTTTTCGCTTAAGCCCACTTCTACCATAAGAGAAGCTGCTGAACTCCTACTTGAAAAAAACATAGGACGGTTACCCGTTGTTGACGAGAAAGGCGAGCTTGTCGGCATCGTAGATCGAGAGGATATCACAAAATTACTTGTTTGAGGTTTCAAATTGTCTTATAGCAGAAAAAATGAAAGTTTCAGGCGGACATTGCGGGGAGATGGACCAGTAAAACTGAAGACTCACGCATCTAAGCCACGTGAAGGAGAAATCATGACGATTGCAAAGCGTTCAGTCATCACGGCGTCGCTCACAACGTCTGTCTATGACGTTGTTCAAATTATGGCGACGGAAGGTTTCCGCCGCATACCAATCGTAGATCCCGGAACAAATAGGCTTCAAGGAATAGTTACGAGCACTGATATGGTCAATTATTTTGGCGGAGGCGAAAAATTTCAGATAATCCAACAAAAATTCAAAGGCTCCTTCTTCAAAGCAATAAACGAATCAATTAAGTCCATCATGCAATCAAATCCACCATCAATTGAAACCACTGCCACCATAGGCGACGCAATTAGACTAATGAAGCAACACGGCGTAGGTGGCTTACCCATATTAGACCATGCAGATCGCGTGTGGGCCATAGTTACTGAAAGAGATATGGTAAGGATTTTTAAGAGTAAAATAAGCGGAGCCAAAATTGCTGATTTGATGACAAAAAACGTGGTAACCGCAAATCCTAGAACGACAATATTTGAAGCTGAAAGAACAATGGTAGAGAAGAGCTTCCGCCGCCTACCTATTATTTCTGATGGAAAAATTGTTGGCATAGTGACTGCCATGGATGTGGTTAGGTTCTTTGGTTCGGGCAAAGTATTCCAACATCTACGCTCCGGAACTATGCTTCAAGTCCTTCAAACCCCTGCCTTAGAAATAGGCGTCAAGGACCTGATTACCATTATGCCTAGCGCAGATTTGAGCGAAGCAGCAAGAATCATGAACGAAAAAAATATTGGTGCACTATTAGTCGTTGATGATGAACGGCTGGTTGGTATAATTACAGAACGTGACTTCTTTAAACTCATCAGCGAATAGAACGCCTGCACATGTCTCTTAAGTCATGTCATGATTGCTGCTTCGTCAACTACCTAATTTCTAAAGATCGCTTTTGGCGCCAACAAAAATGCGATTACGTTGACCCAGAACATGTGACCTGCAACAAATTCAAGCCGGAAACAAAGGGACCATTAGACGGATACACCTGACAAAAAAGGGGGCTTGCGGCTCATTGCATTTGTGAAAGGGAGAGCTGAAATAATCAGACTTTCTTCCATGCATTCACTAAGATTCACTCATAAACCGCAAGCCAAAAAAGGAATGGGATGAGTTTGTATTTAACCGATGCGAAGCAAAGTATCTTATGAAACTGGAGAGGTGGGTGAAAGAAAACTTTGACCGTTGACCTTGTTCTTTACAACGCGAAAGTCTACTGTGAAGGCGAAATCGTAGACGCTGGAATTGCGGTTGAAGAAGGCAAGATAGTTAAGGTTGCGAAAGAACTGAATTTGCCCCCTGCTTCTGATAGAATAGACTTGAATAGATGTTTAGCGCTTCCCGGCTTAATTGACGTGCACGTTCATCTCCGTGGTCAACTGCAGGCTTTTGAGGAAGACTTTTTCACTGGAACGGCGGCTGCTATTGCAGGCGGTATCACATCAGTTCTTGATATGCCTAACAACAAGCCAGTAACTATGGATTCATCTTCTCTTAGAGAACGGATGCGAGTGGCTAAGCGTCGCATATTGGCAAATGTAGGTTTCTACTCTGCATTCCCTGAAAATCTAGACGAAATTGGCAAAGTGGTCAGAGAAGGGGCGATGGCTTTCAAGCTTTATCTTGCCGCTCAGATAGGTGGACTTGACATCAATGATGATGAAGCCTTGCTACGCGCCTTCAATATGGTCAGTGAGCTTGGAGTTCCTGTGGCGGTTCATGCCGAAGACAATGAAACGGTGGAGAATGTTGCAAAGGCTGAACAGCGGCTTGGGCATAATGATGTTGAAGCATACCTCAAAGCACACACGCCTGAAGTAGAGACTAAAGCGGTTGAAAGAATCCTTAAAATTGCTTTCAAATCTAATGTGCAAATTCACTTCTGTCACATCAGCTCCAAAAAAGCAGTTAGCCTCATTTATAACGCAAGAAAAAACGGGTTGAGAGTTAGTTGTGAAGTCACGCCGCATCACTTGTTATTGACATCTGAAGACTTGAAACAGCAAAGCACAATGTTGCTTACCGACCCTCCAGTGAGAAGCAAAAACATTGTAGAGGAGCTTTGGAACACAGTAAGAAATGGTCAAGTTGACATTATAGCATCCGACCATGCACCACACCTAGTAACCGAGAAAAAAGCAGATTCTGTCTGGGACGTGAAGCCAGGAATTCCTGGACTTGAAACATCATTGCCGTTGCTTTTAACGAAAGTGAATGAAGGGCAACTTACTTTGGATGATTTGGTCAGGTTGACAGCTGAAAAACCAGCCAAAATATTCCGCTTTAACGGCGACGGGTTTTTAAAGGAAGACTACAACGCCAATATCACAGTTGTTGATATGCATCGACGAGTCAAAATAGATGCGAGCAGGTTTTGTTCGAAGGCAAAATATTCTCCTTTTCATGGTTGCCAGGTGAAGGGCATGCCAGTGAAGACGTTTGTAAATGGACTATTGGTTATGGATGAAGGAGAAATCGTCGCTGAAGCAGGAGTTGGTAGAGTTCTGCACAGGCAAGCTTTGCGATAGAATATACGGTTTTTCAGATGTCTTTGCTTTTCCGTTTAGAAACGTATGAAATGTCTTGATGAGTCACATATCCCATTCTTTGAAAGAGTTTGAGTGATTCTTCGTTTGGCGTTTCAATTAACGCGCAGAAAATTGCGGCGCCATATTTTTCTAGGGTTTTCTCTACCATGTTAATGAGCTGCTGAGCGATTCCTCTCCGCTTATATTCAGGGTCTACTGCTAGGCGGTTTATCCATCCCTTCATTCTTCCTTCATAGCTGCCGATCACAACTCCTACAAGCTTTTCTTCGTGGAAAGCACCGATGAAGAACTCTGGAAAAGCTTTCATCTGCTTCTCCATCATTTGTTTGCTGTCTCTGCCTTTCGGCTTGAAGGGTAAGCCTACTTGCTTCCAAAGCTCAATTATGGTGTCGTAATTTTCGATGGTCAAGGTTTGGATTCTTATTTGTTTCAATCCCTATCCTTCGCAATTATTGATGTCAATCCTCGGATAAGTGAACATCGTTTCAAATAGCTTTAACTGTCTCTCCGAATACCTTTTTTGCTTATGTACTCTTACGCTTTTGATGCTCCAATAATTCCATTACTAAACGCGTGCACATGTTTGGGTGGTTCGAGATGAAAATATCATTTGACTTGGCGGCAGAAATCTATGACAAAACAAGGGGTCCTCCCGAGCAAGTTATGAAGCAACTTGTCAAAACACTGATCGACGAATTGCACGGCTACAACACAGTTTTGGATGCTGGTGTTGGAACTGGAAGATTTTCTAAGTCTTTACAGGACAACGGATTTGAGGTAGTAGGCGTGGACATCGCCAAGAAGATGATAGACAAGGCGGTGGAAAAAGATGTACGTGATTTGCTTCAAGGTGATGTGTGCTTTCTTCCTTTTAGAGACGACTCTTTCGACGTTACGGTTTGCATACATATTCTTCATCTAATCAGTGAGTGGAAAATGGCTCTACAGGAAATCTGCAGAGTTACTCAAAAACTTATGGTTTCAATAATTTATGTGCTTAAAAACCCGATTAGAGAAACCTATAACCGACTGCTCAGAAACTACGGATATGAAAGCCGTAGACTTGGGAAAGGAGAATGGGAACTGAAAGACTTAGTCAAGCCTTCAAAGTCGGTGTTTGTGGCTTCTTATACTAATAACGCGGATGAGCGCCTTGCTTATTTGAGCCAAAGAGCCTATTCAAGTCAATGGGAAATCCCAGAAGCCATAAACAAGAAAGTTGTGGACGAACTGAAAAGCCAGTTTGCTGGCAAAGTGTTCCCTCAAGAACTGCGCATCTTAATATGGGACATAAATGACCTGAGAGCCTTCTCCAACGGTTCTACCTAGACGCTTCTTGGAACTTAAAAGTAGCCTAAGCATTCCTAAAACATGGATAATAATTCTGTCAAAAGAAGTGTTTTATGAAGGAAACAAGATAATGTAAAATCGAGAAGGTGAGAAGGATTGAAGTTTATCACAAACGGTATGCTGGGCAAGCTAACACGATGGCTACGCATGCTAGGCCACAATGTAGAATATGCTAATAACATAGAAGATAAATTACTTGTAGAAATTGCAAAAACAGAAAAACGCGTCCTCTTAACACGAGACGTTGAACTATATCGACAAGCAACGAGTCAACATGCAGAAGCTTTTCTCGTCAAAGGAAAAAACGAGGCAGAACGACTCGCAGCTCTCTCAAAACAGTTCAACCTAAAGCTTGAACTCAACCCTGACGCTTCTCGGTGCCCTAAATGCAACGCCAAAATAAAATCTGTTAAGAAAGATAAAATCTTCGACAAAATCCCGCCCTCAACCAAAACTTATTACAAAGAGTTTTGGGAATGCCCAAAATGTGGAAAAATCTATTGGCAAGGAGCCCACTGGAAAAGAATTACTGAAACATTGAAAGAAGCAAATAAAATGCTAGATGGGTAACAAGGCAGCTTATTTTTCTTGAAGAAGCCATTTAAGCGGTATATCTTGAAACGTGCCGTCCGGCAACGTTCTGCGAATAGTCATGGGAAGCATACCGCTTTCAAGTTCACTCAGGGCAATATCAATGGGGCTAGAAAGAGTGGAAGGCTCTACAAGGAGGGGGGCACCCATAGCGACTTGAAGCGCCCTAGCACCAACTATGCGAGCCTTCTCGAAACGTGTTAACTTCGGAGGACCTATTTGGATTTTATTGTGGGAAGACGTCTCCTTAAAACTCCCCACCGCCAGGAGGCATCCCGCCCATACCGCCCATACCACCCATACCACCCATACCACCCATGCCTCCAGGACCGCCCGGAGGTCCAGCAGGCATTTTCGCTTTGCCGGATGCGATGATGTCGTCGATCTTCAAGATCATTGTTGCGGCTTCAGTTGCGGATTTTATAATTTGCTTCTTTACGGCGAGGGGTTCGTAAACGTCTGCTTTGTTCATGTCGCCTACTTTGCCGTTGAAAACGTCTACTCCTGCCCATGTCTGCTTCTTTTCGTGGCGTGCCCTTAACTCAGATATGATATCTATTGGGTCTAGTCCTGCGTTTTCAGCTAAAGTCGTCGGTATTGCTTCTAATGCTTCTGCAAAACGCATTACTGCTAGTTGCTCTCTTCCAGGTAAGGTTTCTGCGTAGTTTTTCAATATTCTTCCTGCTTCAAGTTCTGGTGCGCCTCCGCCCGCTACAATTCTTGGTTCTTTCACTACGTCTCTGATGACGCAGAGGGCGTCGTGTATTGAGCGTTCAGCTTCATCTACGATGCGTTCTGTTCCGCCGCGTATTAGAATTGTTACCGAGTGGGGGTGCTTGCATCCTTCAATGAAGGTCATTTTATCGTCGCCTATCTTGCGTTCTTCCACGACTGCAGCGTAGCCAAGGTCTTTCTTGGTTATGCTATCTAAGTTGCTAACAATTTTTCCACCAGTGGCTTTAGTCAAGCCTTCCATGTCTGACTTTTTGACCCGCCGCACCGCTAGAATATTCTTTCTCGCCATGAAATGTTGGGCTAAGTCGTCGATGCCCTTTTGGCAAATGACCACACTTGCGCCTACTTTCGCGAGTTTGTTCACCATTGCTTTTATCATGTTTTCTTCTTGTTTAAGGAAAGCTTCCATTTGTTCGGGGCTTTCAATGTTGATTTTTGCGTCAAATTCAGTTTTCTCAATCTCTAAAGCGGTGTCAAGCAACGCTATTTTCGCTTTTTCAACTAGTTTTGGCATTCCTGAGTGAACTATTTCTTTGTCAACTACGATGCCATTGATGAGCTTGGTTCCCCTAATGGATTCGCCCGGCTTCTTCTGGATTTTCACGTCGTCCAAGTCGACCTTGTATTCTGTTCCAGTTTTTTCTGCCACGGAAAGAATAGCGTCCACCGCCAAGTCCGCAAGATAGTCACGGCTTTCTGATACGAGTTTGCTTGCCATGGAAGTCATGGCTATTTTTTTGAGGAATTTCTTGTTTGTAGAGTCTACTTTGATAGCGATTTTCTCCAGTGTTTCTAGAGCTTTTTCAGCTGCCTTTTTGTATCCGTCTATGATAACGGTGGGATGAACGCTTTTGTTGATGAGGTCTTCAGCTAGTGATAGGAGCTCGCCTGAGAAGACTACGGCTGTAGTTGTGCCGTCGCCGACCTCGTTGTCTTGGGTTTTAGCCACTTCTACCATCATTTTGGCTGCTGGATGTTGTATGTCCATTTCGTCTAAAATTGTGCGTCCGTCGCTTGTTATAGTGACGTCGCCGAAACTGTCAACGAGCATTTTGTCCATACCTTTCGGGCCGAGTGAGGATTTTACGGCTTCTGCGACGATTTTTGCTGCCATAATGTTGGCGTGTTGAGCTTCTCTTCCTTTTGATCTTGAGGAGCCTTCACGGAGAATTAAAACAGGAGTTCCTGATAGTCCTACTGACAATTTTACATACACCTTCTTTCTTTTATTACGCGGAACAACAGAAACAGCTTAGCAATATAAATTTTTCTAAAGCCTGTCGCTGGCAGCCCTCAATTTCACTTCAAATTCTAAAGGTTGGTGTGATAAAGATTAAGGACATTTAGAAACTTCCATCAATCAAAGGCATTCTCTCAATATCAAGTGATCTCTTTTTCAATCATTGTTGTAATTTCAACAGCAACGACAATGTTCTTTTTTAGCTCATCCATATCCGGTGAAACGTTTCTGTAAAGCTCTATCGCTCCGCGGTCTCTAGTCCTTATCAGAATCAGGTTAGTAGGATAGAAATAGTGACCAAATATATCTTTGCTTCGCAATGATTCTTCATTTGAACTAGGCAAGTGCTTAGTGTGTATTTGAGTGAAAACTACTTTGCCTTCAAACTTTTGTGCTACTTCTGTTGCTAATTCGTTCAGCTTCGGTTTCTGCTTTTCACATGCTGAGCACCCATCCCTAGCAATAGCGACAACATAGACTTTTCCAAGGTCGGGAGCCAAATATTCTAAGGAAGATTTGCCTGTCTCTGAAATCTCCCTCTCAAGCTCAGCGAACTCAATCTTGCCAATTTTCATAGAGTCTTATCAGCCAAAAAAATATCTAAACAATCTGATAATACTTTGACCAAGCTATGTTTTGGCTTCTCCAGAATGGTAATCTCCATGCAAATCACCGCTGCTTTGACAAAACAAGTTTCGATAGTACGCACTGAAATAGGAGCCAACGGATTTAAATCTTGATTTTTTCCTTAAATTGGTCCATGCGCAAAGGCACTTATTACAAAGAGAAGCTTTCAGCTAATAAGCTTCTTAGATGTTATGAGATAGCTCCTCCAAGGATTAAACAGTATCTTGACGCAGAAGTCCAATTCGTCATTTCTAACTTTCATGGTACAGATTTGGTTCTTGAACTTGGATGTGGTTATGGTAGAGTTATGAAAGCGGTATCACAGTTTGTTTCACATATTGTTGGAAATGATATTTCCAAGGAAAGCTTAGAACTAGCAAGGTCATATATGAGAAGTCACAAAAACTATAGCGTGTTTCTGATGGATGCATCTCAAATGTCATTTCGTTCATGCATTTTTGATGCTGTGTTTTGTATTCAAAACGGCATATCTGCACTTGGGGTCAATAAGAAACGGCTCATCGCCGAATCGGTAAGAGTGACAAAAGACGATGGAGTTATTCTCTTTTCTAGTTATTCTCCAAAAATATGGGAAGCTCGTGTGGAATGGTTTAGACAACAATCACGAGTTGGTCTTATAGGAGAGATAGATGAGGAAAAGACCTGCGACGGAACTATTGTGTGCACGGACGGTTTTGAGGCCACTACTGTAAGCAACGACCAATTCGCCAGTTTGTTTGATGAATCTGGGTTGAATGCGTCTATCATTGAAGTTGACGAATCTAGCATTTTCTGTAATGTTATTAAAGGGAAGTAGTTTGTGCTTGGATTGCACATAATATAGTATGGTCCTTAGTTTACGGCTTTTTGAGTACAGAGCGAGATTTGGAAGTTTATGAAATCTTTAATTGATTTATAAATTTGAGAATTAATTGAATCTAGTGTGCTTGTTACAAAAATATGTGAGTGTTAAAAAAAATAGAGAAGGGAGGAACTATGGACCAGTAGCTAGTATGTCCTCTTCTGGCGGCAGCGTTTTGATTAGTCCATGTTTCATTAGGAGGTGAGTTGACTCTCTTGCGTTCTTGATGATGGCTACAGCTCTTTCCCACAGTTCTTGTTTGGAGGGTTTGATACGTGCGACACCTTCTTTTATGCTTTGTAGGGCGCAGGCAACTGCCTCCCGTGGGTAGACTTCCCATTCTTCCATGCGTGGGGCGATGTCGTTTTCGTTTATGCCTCTCTCTTCAGCGAACTGGGCTAGCTCGTTGGCTGCGGCTACGCACATGTCGTCTGTTACTGTGGTGGCTTTGACATCTAGGACGCCGCGGAATATAGCTGGAAAGCCTAGGCTGTTGTTGATTTGGTTGGGGAAGTCGCTGCGTCCTGTGCCTATTATTCGTGCGCCTGCTTCTTTTGCTTCCCATGGCCAGATTTCTGGGATGGGGTTAGCGCAGGCGAAGACTATGCTGTTTGTAGCCATTTGGCTTATCCATTCTTTTTTGATGGTGCCTGGGCCTGGTTTGCTGGCGGCTACCATCGCGTCTGCGCCTTTGAGGGCTGCTGCCATGTCGCCTGTTCTGCCTTCTGCGTTGGTTTTCTGGGTTAGATCGTATTTCCACGGGTTTTCTTCTTTTATTTTTTCTATGTCGGGTCTTCCGGGGTGGAGGATGCCTTTGGAGTCGACGAGAATAATATTTCCTGGTTTGAATCCGGCGCGGAAGAGGACGTAGGCGGTACGAGTGTTGGCAGAGCCGACGCCTATGAGGGTGATGAGGGCTTCGGAGGGTTTTTTGCCTACGATCTTCAGCGCATTAAGCAAGCCTGCTAGGATGACTGTTGCGGTGCCTTGTTGGTCATCGTGCCAAACGGGTATGTTGAGTTTTTTGCGGGCTTGGTCTAGTACATAGAAGCATTTGGGTTTGCTAATGTCTTCGAGGTTTATGCCACCGAAAGTAGGCTCGATAAGCTCACAAGCATGGACAATTTCATCGGGGTCTTTGGTATTGAGGCAAATTGGAAACGCGTCAACCCCGCCTAGGTATTTGAAGAGTAATGCTTTGCCTTCCATGACGGGCATGCCTGCCTTAGGGCCAATATCGCCTAGGCCGAGGACGCGGGTGCCATCGCTGACTACAGCTACATAGTTAGCTCGGTTGGTTTGGGTCCAGACTTCCGATGGATTTTCTTTAATTTTGCGGCAGCTGGCGGCGACACCTGGGGTGTACCAGATAGCGAAGTCAGCCGGGCTGCGGATGGCACATTTTGGCATGACTTGAACTTTACCTTCGTAGAAGGGATGGTAAGCTAGGGCCAGTTTTGCGGGGCGTTTAGCTTTTTCGAGTAATTGTTCAACGGTGACTTTTTCTTCGGTCATTACTGGTTATTTCTCCTTGTTTGAAGAAATAGTGGCTTGACACATAAAACATTTAAACATTATGGAAAGCTCAATTCCTTCCTCCAAAAACTGTGACGCAAAAAGGCTCATATCTATGTACGCGCGCAGCAATTTGTGACATTTTCACCATTCATGCCCTATTTGACTTTTATTAGTCGCCTGCTTAGAGCCAAATGAAAATTGAGAGAACTTCAAAGGCGGCGCGCTCACATGTAGTTTAAAAGATTAAGAACAACTTCTTCTTAAAGAAGAGAAAGGCGAACAACGTATGGTCGAGCTAAGGCAAATCGAATTAAACAGAATTCGCCCAAACAGGCTAAATCCACGCCTTGACATGAACATTGAAAGGCTCAATGAGCTTGCTGACAGCATTAAACAAGTAGGTCTTCTGGAACCGCTTATACTCCGACCTATGGACGACAAATACGAGGTTGTTGTAGGCGAACGACGCTATCGTGCATCGCAACAGGCAGGACTGCGAAGGGTTCCTGCAATCATTCGGAACTTCACAGATGAGCAAGTAATAGAGTTGAACCTTATCGAAAACATACAAAGGGAAGACCTAAATGCTGTAGAAAAAGGAAACTGCTGTAAACAACTCCTAGAAAAATATCCTGAAAAATACCCGTCGAAAGAAGTTATCGGAAAGAAAATCAGCGTCTCCTCCGGCACCATCAACAACTGGCTTAAACTAACAGAAGCACCCACAGAAATCCAAAAAATGATTACACCCACAGAAAAAGTAGGCGTGCCACGAGAACTTGGCAAGCTTGACTACAGCACAGCCCTCACAATCACCCGCCAAATCGAGGGACCAACAAGGCAAATTGAAGTCGCTAAAGAAATCGCCAGCAAACCAGTTCACGGCAGAAAAGCACGCCGAGTAATTGCAAAAGCTGCCAAAGAACCAAAAAAACCTGTTGAAGAAATCGTCAAAGAGATCATTGAAGAACCTTGCGAACTCACCTTCACCGCACCCAACAGAGACCCCATTCTAAAAGGCTTGCAAACTCAAACCACAAGAATAGCCCCTCCAGATACAAAAATAAAAACCGGCAAAATAGTTTACGCCACAGTATTAGAACCACACTTCACGGATCTACGCATCATCTCAGTTGAAAGAAAACGATTAAAGTATTTCAACGAAGAAGACGCCAAGGCAGAAGGAAGATATTCATTAGAAGAATTTAAGGAAATTTGGAAAGAGAAGCACGGTGAATGGAACGAAGATCAACTAGTCTACATTATACGCTTCAAAAAAATTTAGTTCGTTTTGCGTTCAACCCATGAAAACTTCTTTTGTAAAGCCTTGGGATAATAAAGCTTCCAATCAAAATCTACTTTTCTCCCCCACCGATAATAAATTCGCGGGTCAATGTAACTCTTCAAAGAAGTCCCAAGATTATAATCTCTTGTTTCACGAAAAGCCTTAATCTTGGACCGAAGAATCTTAGCTCGTTTCTTCGCGCTAGGGGTACCTTTAGCCTTTAATTTATTTAACCTATCCATCTTCTTTTCCAATGACTCCTTCCAGTTCTTCCTAGGCTTTCTTTTGTGATTACAAATGATGGCAGCTTCAAGATTAGCCATAGTAGCAATGTGCTTCTTTTCATAATCTGGATCTGGCTTAGAAACATCCGAACTATAAAGAAAATCATCCACTACTTTGGAGGCGTGGTAGGTTCTGAAAACTTTGCTTGAAATACCCGTCACGACTTCGTCGAGAAAAAGTGAGACATTATTTGACCTTACTCCTTCAAAAATTGATGAATTGGCAATTTTCATAGACTCCTGAATATTATTAATGATCTGTTCAGGTAGTCGTATTCGCTTTTGCCACCTAACCGCGTCTTTACCTAGAAAGTCAAAGGTTACCACACGGTTTTTTCCAAATTTTACATGTTCAGGTCTCAGCGTTGTGGCACCTACCGTGTCCGCTTCATCAGCTTCTTTCTCGTCGCCCACACGCAATTTCAAAGCATCAATCAGATAACACACAGTGGCAATTTTGCGCCTTGTAACGTCTTCGGCATCCAGATTAGCTGCTATATGTTTTCGGACCTCTTCTATCTTTTTGCTAAGCTCAATAGCCTTGTTGAATTTTTCAATATCTTTCCGTTGCTTTAAAGGTGATGAATCCGCTAGCCACACATATTTCTCTTTACCTCGAAGTTTATCGTCCCACTTGGCTATCCACATATTATCTGGGTTCCACACTATTTCTTTCCAGTTACCCAGTGGCTTTGGCGCATCTGGTGAAAGGTTAAGAATTATGTCGCTTTTGTGCGCACCATGTTTCCAGCGTCCTCGTAACGGATGTTTTCCTCGTCCCATGAAAATGCTTGAGGGCTCAGCAGTGTAGTTACCGATTTCTACTTTGAAATCATCCACTTTGGCAAAGCCATATTTCTCTTTGTTTTTCTCTCTAATCGCCTTGCGTTTGGCAGCCAATTTCCTTTTTTGCTCTTTTGTAAGGCTCAGTTTGTAGGTTTTTTCTTTTTCAACATGTTTGATTATAACTGAGAAGTCGAAGTTTTCTGGCGGTATCTTATTTTTTATGCCCAATGCTTTGCGAAAGTCTTTGAAGAAGTTCTTGACGAAAATAGGGTCTTTTACGTATTCCGTGTTAAGCTTCTTGACCCACGCGACAGCCATTTCCTCCTGCTTTGGCGTCAAGTTCACACGTTTACTCTGCAATGTAATGTATAGTTCTTTCCATTCAGGCTTTTTCGGGATAAGGACACCGTTGTGAATCAGCTGTTTCATTTAGGCCCCTCATTATCTTCCGTTTTGCTTTATTTAACCTTCACTCAGAAAATGCGAACATGTAAATAAGTTTTTAAGGTTTACATGTCAATTCGCGTGATTTATGTGTAAACTCAATGGAAAAAAGCATTTTTTTTGAGGTATACACATGCGAATTTCAGAAAATGCATCACATTACATGGTAGACTAGTAAAGCCGCAGCAAACGATATTGCTAATGATGGCACCAAAAACTTGTACACTTTGTTTAGTGAAATTTTGAAGTAATCAGCAGTCAAAACCAGGCAGAGATGAGTAGGGGCTGCTAAATACCCTAGGAAAGCTGAAATATAAAGCAAACTTGCACTTCTAGAAGTAAAATTCAATATTCCCTCAAGTATTGGCACGCTTATGGCTATACTTCCAGAAGGTGAACCGACAAGGAATCCTAGAACTGCTGGAACCGCTGATAGTAATAAAACCTCGTTCGCGTTCCATGTAGCAATTGTTTGACCCAGAACCTCTGATACTCCAGAAGTCATAGTGGCGTTACGCAGTAACATGGCGCCGTACGCAGCCAAAGTTATCTTGTAAACTGCGACGTTTGAGACCGTTTTAAGAATAATACATCGGCGAGGTCTGGTGATGAGGAGCAGCAAGGCTATCCCTATAAATGCCGCGATGGAAACGTCAACCCCAAAAATTACAGCAGTCAAAATCATCACCAATATTGGCGAAAATGATATTAAGAACCTCTTAAGATTCTCCTGAAATTTTGTCTTTAAGATCACGTCTTCAGCAACAGTAGCTTTCTTGAGAACAGTAAAATATCCTATTACTATCATAGTAATGGCGACAGGAATCTGGCTTATAACTATCGACGTTATCGACGTGTGTGTAAGGGTCGCTGCAAGTATTATGACTTGGCTCATCGGGTACACTGGAAAGATTACGTGTCTGAACCACACGTTCACAAAAGCTTTCTTATTTTCTTCCAGTTTGAGCTTTTCCGCTTCTTTCTCCACGAGTGGCGCTGACATCAAAGCTCCTCCTGGCACTGCAAGAAGCCCTATCATGGCTGGAAGTGCACTTACTATGAGTTTAGGATTTTTAAGTAAACCGCTGAAGCTTCTGCTAAGGGACTCTAAAGCTTTTGTTTCCCTGTAAAGAAGGCTCAACAGCATTATCCCCCATGTTACTGCCACAAGCGATATTGTAAGTAGGTTAAAAGTGGTTTCAACCAAGACCTTGAAAACACCAGCTAGACCCATTGAAAGAAAGCTCATAATTATTGCGGTAGAAACCAACGTCACTCCTATACTCACACGTTTATACAACATAACTGCTAGAAAGACGAATGAAGCAACAAGCGCCACCACAGGGTCAAGCAAGACCAAACTAACTGCTCCTAGCTTCGACAGAAGCACATCAATAGTATCAATCTGCATTAAACCTTCCCCTCAACACAGATAACAATCCTAGAGAGACTCACAAGTCAACCTACAAAGGTAACATTCTGAAAAAAGCGGTTATGGTGGGGTCGCTGGGATTTGAACCCAGGACCGCCAGCGCCCCAGGCTGGTATCCTAGACCATTCAAGGTGTTTGGGCACCATGATACCCAACGAAACACTAACTAGACGACGACCCCAACAGCCAACAAAATACGACGACTTGATAATAAACACTTTGATAAAAGCCAAAAACTCAGGAAAAGCCAAAAACACCGTACGCTCAATCTCATACAGCCTAAGGCAACTCAACAAAAACGCAGACCTCAAAAACCCTGAGGAAGTAAAAACCTATCTTGCCAACTCAACAGTCTGCAACGCCACCAAAACAAAACTCTGTTTTGCATACAACTGGTTCTGCCAAACCAATAATATCCAATGGACAAGACCAAAGTACAAATGGGAAAGAAAAATACCAATCATACCAACCACCGCAAACATAGACAAGATAATATCAGCATCAACAAGAAAATACGCAACAATCTTCACAATACTCAAAGAAACAGGCTTAGAAGGACACGAACTAGCAACAACCACACGCCAACACATAGACAGCGAACAAGGAATAATAAGCGCACAAGGTTGTAAAGGACACAACTCAAGAGCATTGAAACTCAAGTCAAAGACCGCCGACATGCTCAGACACTACCTACACACCTACACACAAAACCAACCATTCCCAAACTCAAGAGCAATGGGCGAAGCATGGAGAAAAGCAAGAAACAAACTATCACAAACACTACAACAACCACAACTCAAAACAATCCCACTTAGAAACCTAAGACACTACCACGCAACACGACTATACGACAAAACGAAAGACATCTTACTCGTAAAACAGAGACTAGGACACAAGAAAATCGAAACAACGATGTTCTACACACAACTAATCACATTCAACGAAGAAGAAGAATACACATGCAAGACCGCCAACACCGTAAAAGAAGCCACCGACCTAATAGAAAATGGATTCCAATACATCACAGAAATGGATGGACTCAAACTATTCAAAAAACGTAAATGACCGCGTAGTCGTTGTCACGCCTACGCCCGCCAATTTAACCAAGACAACCCTCTTTTTTTTTATATCAGTCAATCATTCTAATCCGATGCTCGCGTCACTCCGTTCCGCTCGCATCAAACAAACAACAACAAACAGAATACAACTTACCACTAAAACTTTAGCGCGGGCAAACTAGGAGGAAGTGGTTCTAGCGCGCCTTTTCTTCTTGGGTGGCCTGTGCATTCTCTTCAAGTATCTTTCCCTTTTCTTGCGTTTCTTCGCAGCCCACTTCATAGAAACTCAGCCTATGCCTATCTTGCTTACTACATACTCTTTGCTCACATATTAAGAACTAGTAATGCTTCAAACTAGGCTTTTGCCTCCCTAGCGCGCCCAGCGCACAAGCTCGGAAGTTCTGCAATTCTAGGTTTCCATGACGCGCGCGCTATGGGATTTGGTTAGTGAGCTTCGAATAATTCTCTATATTCGTCTTCCAGAATACTCATCATGATACCGTCGCTGTATTCGTTGTCGTAGTAATATTCATCTCTCTCAACGCCTTCCTTTTTGAAGCCAAGATTTTCCCAAAATTTCAGTGCTCTCTTGTTGAAACCGACCACCCCTATCGAAATCTTATGAAAGCCCAATCGTCTAAAGGCATGGTCAAGGAGCAAGTGACCTGTCTCAGTTCCGTATCCTTTTCCCCAAGCGTCCTTCTCGCCGATTATGATGGTCATGTCTGTATTTCGCCAAGGTCTAAACATTCTCAAAAATCCAGCTTCCCCTATTACCCGGTCACCTTTTTTGAGGGCAATCACAAACCACATCCGATCCCTGTCAGCAAGCATTTCCTTGTACCATTTCTCAGTTTCGGCTCGACTCATCGGTGCAACTCGACCTATAAGTCTTCTGAGTTCAGCGTCATTGGACCACTTCTGAATGTAGGGCAAATCATCTCTTTCAAAAGGTCTCAGGTAAACCCTTCTACCTATCAACGTCTCCTGTTTTGACACGTTCTCTCTAACAGACATGCTTTCACTGAACACATTATCACCGTGTCCTTTCAGTATAAGATTTTCCGCGCTCTACCTCGAAAAGCGCGCGCACATATGGTTTTTTCTGATGGCGATTTCATCTGTCTTTGGTGTTAGCGCGCGAACATATAGCAAAAATGATAAACCTGAACTCTTCATGTGATATTCGGTGCATTCAAATGGAAGTTTTTACGATCATAGGGAAGAGACGTAGCATCCGATTGTATGAGAAAAAACCAGTGGAGAAGAAGAAACTCCATCGCATTTTGGAAGCAGGTAGATTAGCGCCTTCTGCCAGCAACAAACAGCCATGGCGATTCATAGTAGTAACCGACAAGAAAGTCAAAGAGAAACTTAGAGTAGCCTATGACGAAGAATGGTTCGTCTCTGCACCCGTAATTATCATAGGATGCGCTGTTCCCGAGGAAGCTTGGACGAGAATGGACGGTCAAGAATATTGGATGGTAGACGTGGCAATCGCCATGCAGAACATGATCCTAACAGCCACAGAACTCGGTCTGGGAACTTGCTGGATCGCCGACTTCGACGAAAAAGCTATCCGAAAAGCGCTCAAACTACCCTCAAACATTCGCGTGGTCGCCATGACTCCCTTAGGCCACCCAGCCGAAGAAAAGCGCCCAGTAAAAAGCAGAAAACCACTCACCGAGATTGTTCACCACGAACACTGGTAAATTCCCAGCGCGCACACACATTGCCGACTCTAAAAACATTATGCGGGTGCAATAGACGTTCCTTCAAAAAACGCAACTCTAAATCTGTCCTCTTGAAAAGACGAAAAAACAAAATGACTCTTTCTGACGCTGAAGACGCTAATGACGACGACAACAACGACGACGCAACATCACGACGCAAAACGCATCAGCCTCTCAGATTGCCATTGAGCTATTTCAATAATTGATTCCATAAGATGAGCCATTCGGGCTGTCCACAGTGAAAACACCATTAGGCTACCATAGAGCCTCTCTATGTAACATCACAAGATAGTAACAGCCTTCTACATGATAAGAGAACGCTGAAGCATCATCATCGGTATCGTCGGATTTTTGCATAGAACAAAGCCTCTCCCAGTAGGTCGAGGTGCAAAAATCTCCAGCAGAACGTATCCAGCAGATCACAAAAACATTCTAAGGTAAACCAACGTAACAACGCATAACAGCTAAGAAAGAAACGCTGAAGAATAAAAATAAAAAACAACACCTTTCTTCAACCCCGAAAGAAAGGCAGACAGTAAAACACAAACCAAAGAAGAACCCATGTAACAATGGGCTAAACCTTAGAACGAACCAGCTAAACAACTTATAGTAATCCTAACAAAACAAACAAAAGATAGAAAAGATAGAAGAATACTAAGCCTTAATGGAGACCTACTAAAATGCAAGACAATAGAAAATTACTAAGCCCTAATGGCTGGTATCCTAGACCAAGCTAGACGACGACCCCACAAGTGAAGCCAGTAACCTTTGTGGTGTAATCTCAAATTTTAAGGCTTTCCTCTCTGTTGACTTGAATCAAGAATATGAGACTGTTCGTAATCATGCCTGGAAGATCAAGACGCTTGCAGAAGATTTTTATGTTTGTACTTCCATTGCACTCGAACAGCCTTGAGGGATTTCAATGAAAAGAAGAAACAGGCTCCAAATTATGGCAGAAATATTGAGTTTATGCAAGCGACCACAGGCGAAGACAAAAGTGATGTATAGTGTGAGTCTATCATGGAAAGTTTTAGTGAAGTATCTCTCCTACCTTCAATCACAAGGGCTACTGGAAGTTCATAATAGCCCAATTAAATATGCTACAACTCCAAAGGGGCTTAGTTTCGTCGGAAAATGGACAGAATTGGCAGAACTCATTTAGCTCTATATATCTGCATTTTAGAATACGATATCTTAACCAGACAAAATAACCAAGCGTTCGTTTTTGACGTTTTAGAACGTATTAAGATGTTACTATTTTTGGTTAATGCAATGGATTATTTCGCTATCCATCAGTATTGAAATCAGAATATTTCAGTCATGTCAATCATTATCACAATTGAATAGACATAGCCAATATCCTACCACATTATTAAAGCAGAATACTGCTGTGTCGGGAGGATTAGAAAAAAAGGGAAGATATGTGTCAATGTCGTGGTTTTAAGTTGTTAGTACGCTGCGTGTTAATGGCGAAGATTCAAATTCCGAAATTAACTCCAACCCTTTCTCAGTAGTTTTATACAATCTACCATATTCTTCGACAAAACCTTTGGCTTTTAGAAAACCAAGGTATCTGTTGAACTGCTCGAAACTTAATGAAACTGAGCTGAGCAAATGTGTTTTCAATATGCCTTTTCTTGCGGCTCTCAAAATGGTCACTGTAATTACCAGAGATCCCCTTCTCCCTGACGGAAAATCCAACTTCATGGCTTATCTAGATATATTATATAAGTATTTTCTATAACATAAACCTATTTGCTGACACCAATGGTAATGTCAAATTAATCCTTTTAACTACGCATATAGCTGAAATATTATTAGCAATCTTGTATATGATTATGAAAGATGTTAAAGGGAAACGGTAACGTCTTTGATCTTCGGGATAGTATTCGCTAAGAGAAAAGGTCGACAGAAAGTCAGGCGCATTATTCATTATTCTTTACTATATTTCTTGTACACTGTTCTATATGGCATGAAGTACCTTTCAAAACTTTACATTTCCTGAGAACTTCATCGAAATTTCTTCTGTTTCTATTTTTCTTATACGTTCTCAAAGCATTCACTAACTCATCTTCGCTGATATTCACAATTTCTTTTTGAATCAACTTTGCAGTTAGACTTCCTATGAAAAGGTATTGGCAAAGAGAAGTGACATTCGAGACACGTCTAGAAATGCTCGCAGTCTCGAAATCCACAAGGCAGGGTGAGTCATTCTGTTTGATAATTATGTGCTTTGGTGCATGGCTTAGCTCGCCATGATCTAAACCTGCCTTGTCCAATCTCCAAGCCTGTTCTAAAACTAAACGCAAAATGTAGCAGAGCCTTTCTCTTGTGTTTTTTCCATCAAGCGTTTTTATCCACTCTGGAAGCAATGTACCTTCAACATATTCCATTAACAGAAAGTTTTTGGTGGTTCCGAGTAGGCGAGGGCCAACATCTGTCTTGTTTGCTTTTCTGAGCATTTGCGCCTCACGTTGCATCGTTAATCTGTCTGCATCTGTTCTGCGAATCTTTAGGGCGACTTTTTTGTTTTCTCTATAAGCTATGACTACTATGCCTACGCAGCCTTTTCCCAAGACAGGTATATTCTGGACGTATTTCTGTCCTACAAATTGGATTGCTTCAATTCTTAATTCCTTTAATTCTTTAAGGCGACGCATTAATTCTTCTGCTTTACATGTTGGATAGCAAATGACACGTCTGTACTCTTCTTCGTTCAGTAATTCCAATGTGATCTTTTTGGTCTTCCTCAATTAGTGGCCTCAGCAAGTATGTTTACTGGAAGGATGTATTTGAAGAAAAGTTTTGTGTGTGCAGAGCTTAGAATAGAATATTAGGCATTTGCCTGAAACAGTTGTGGTGAAGAGAGATGATTTTTCTCAAAGTGCACGCACTGAATTCTTTGCTGATAGTCTCTTATTGATATATGTCGATTTTCGAAATAAGTGTTTTATTAAGATTTACGATACGTTGTCTTTTAGGCGCGACTCTTGAAAAACCAAAAGGAGAAACAAACCGTTGATCTGCTAGCTCTTCCACAAAGGAAAAGGGTTCACCTTTGCAAAGAAATTCATAATATCCTTGAACAAAGAGGCATCCAATGAAAAACCAAAATGGAAGCACAACAACCTTATAGAAACAAAAATTCCGCAGAAGTTTCAGATCCATATTTGTCGAGGATGAAAGACCAAGGCCGGAATTGCCTACCCCAAACACAAACTGACAACTTCTCCCGTGTAATCTGTGAGATTTTTAGAAGCTCTAAACCTTTTCCATAGCTTACAACAAGGAAAAGACAACTATCAGAGGAGCGAAAATCGAGGCAACTAGCGACATAACTGTTATCATCGTATTCAGTGATGGCCCTGCAGTGTCTTTGAAAGGGTCGCCAACAGTGTCACCTATAACTGCGGCCTTATGGGCATCTGAGCCTTTGCCTCCAAGTTTTCCGGCTTCAATGTACTTCTTAGCGTTGTCCCAAGCGCCACCGGAATTTGCCATAAACAACGCGAAGATTACGCCTGTAATTATGCTACCTCCGAGGAAGCCTCCTAGAGCTTCTTTGCCGAGAATAAATCCTATTGCAAGAGGAGATACAATTGCCAACACACATGGAAGTATAAGCTCTTTCAAGGCACCTTTTGTAGCTATATCAACGCATTTAGCATAATCAGGTTTAGCCTTTCCCTCAAGCAAGCCAGGGATTTCTCTAAACTGTCTTCTAATTTCCTCAATCATTCTGTCAGCGTTTGTCCCCACAGCCAAGATAAGAAGAGCTGAAAGCAGTGGGGGCATCATCGCACCAATAAAGAGACCAGTTATGACTGTAGGATTTGTTAACTCCATAACTAATGCCTCGCCTGTTACTCGCTCAACTATCTCACCATACATCGCAAATAGAGCTAGAACTGTCAAGGCCGCAGCACCTATAGCGAACCCTTTTGTTATGGCCTTGGAAGTATTACCTGCAGCATCAAGCCTATCAGCCACATCTATAACTTCCTGTTCCAGACCAGATTGTTCAGCGATTCCCTTAGCGTTGTCCACTATTGGTCCATAAGCATCGGCAGAAATTATAATCCCAACAATGGACAACATTCCAACAGCTGACATTGCAACACCATATAAACCAGCAAAATGCCATGATGCCAAAATAGCCACGCATATACCAATGACAGGCGGTACAATGCTCATTAAGCCATATGAGAATCCAGACAGAATGTTTATCGCCGCGCCAGTTTTTGCAGCTTCTGCGGTCTTCAAGACGGGTGAGCGGTCTATTGATGTAAAATAGTCAGTTGTAATACCAATGACCATTCCTGCAATCAGTCCAGAGAGTGTTGCATAAAATATTCCGAGCCCGCTATCTCCAAGCTCCAAATAATGAATTATCAAGAACATTAACCCTACGAATATGAAACATGTTGAAAAAGTTCCTCTGTTAAGAGATGCTCCTGGATTATCTTTTCTCCAGATTTTTATTAGAACAATTCCAATTATGGACGCCAAAACTCCTACTGAGGCAATTAACAGTGGAAGAATCATGAAAATCTCACTGGAAGCTCCGCCAATTCCCCAGCCTATTACCATTGCGGCCATAATAGCGGCGATGTAAGAGTCAACGAGATCTGCGCCCATACCTGCGACATCGCCTACATTATCGCCTACATTGTCAGCGATTACAGCAGGGTTTCTTGGGTCATCTTCAGGGATACCCATTTCAACTTTGCCAACCAAGTCTGCGCCTATATCTGCGGTTTTTGTGTAAATGCCTCCGCCAGCTTTCGCGAAAAGGGCGAGGGCACTTGCTCCGAAGCTAAATCCTAGAATGCTATCAAGCGCGAACTCTATACTGATCAATGTGCAGAGGGCGTAAAGGACGCCTAGTCCCAAAAGAGCCAATCCAACTATGGACAAGCCCATTATTGAACCTCCGAAAAACGCGGTTGGAAATGCCTCATTTAATCCCTTTCTTGCGGCATTCGCAGTTTTCACATTTGCTCTTACTGCTGCAGCCATACCAATATAGCTTGCTAATGTTGTGCAAAGTGCTCCGAAAACGTAAGCCAGTGCTATATGAGCTCCGAGAAAGATTGCTAGAACTAATGCCATGATCAAGATGAAGACTGCCAGCGTCATGTTCTGTCTTCTGAGATAGGCGTTAGCACCAATTTTGATGGCGTCTGCAATCTCTTTCATTTTTGAAGAGCCAGTTTCTTGTTTGCTTAAGTAATAGTACAAGTATAGCGCACAAATAATAGAGGCTAAGCCAGCTATTGGCGCTATTATTAGCAAACCCATTTTTTATCTTACCCCACGAGGTCTTCATGAGATATCATGCTTGTGCTTTTAACGGTTTCGAAAAGGTTTATATTCTGCAGATTCAACGCCTAACGTCTTCATAACAACACGAGGTATCATAATTGAATGAAAAATTTGCAAATCCAGCGCCCCTTGGACTTTTGGGCTTCGGATTGACAACGGTGCTATTGAATCTTCACAACGCTGGCTTCTACCCTTTAGACAGCATGATTCTAGCTATGGGCCTCGCATATGGTGGTTTAGCTCAAATAATCGCGGGTATTATGGAGTATCGTAAGGGTAACACATTTGGAACGACTGCTTTCTGTTCTTATGGATTGTTCTGGTGGTCTCTAGTGGCGTTAATCATCATGCCGAGTATTTCCTTCCTTACAGTAGAAACTCATTCAACAACTTCGATGGCAGCGTATTTCTTCATGTGGGGCCTTTTCACCTTCGTCATGTTCTTCGGCACATTGAAAGCGAATCGTGCATTGCAGTTTGTGTTCCTAAGCTTATCTATACTGTTCTTCTTGCTGACAACACGAGACTTGACAGGTAGCGCAATAATAGGCACTATAGCAGGATATGAAGGTATAATCTGCGGCTTAAGTGCAGTCTACCTCGCCCTAGCAGAAGTGTTAAACGAAGTTCATGGAAAAACCGTTCTACCAATAGGCTCAGTGAGTAAATAAAGATACGAAGCAATAAGAAAGATAGATTTATGAGGCTATTCGCTTTGCAGTAAAGACTCCAATAATGTTGGTGTCCAAATCTGATAACAATCCAAACACCCATTTCTTTCACATTATCTACACCTAGTGCAACAAATCAGTTTACGTGCGTCATGACAAACAAACTTATAGTATTAACTGAGGGGAAAAGATTTTATTTCAGATTTTTGTCTTTCATAGCTCTAAAAAATAGAGTTGCAAAGCTATGTCAAAACAAGTCAAATGGGTTAAAGAAG
>JAGLZW010000009.1 GCA_023131225.1 Candidatus Bathyarchaeota archaeon
AAAGAAGCAGCAAAAGACCCTGTAGCCTTTTGGGCTGCAAGAGCAAAAGAAGGACTAGAATGGTTCCAACCGTGGACTGAAACATACCAGTGGAATCCACCATACTATAAATGGTTTGTCAATGGCAAAATCAACGCTTCCTACAACGCCCTCGACCGCCACGTCAAAACATGGCGAAAAAATAAAGCAGCAATCATCTGGGAGCCAGAATCAATAAACGAGCCCACCCGAGTGCTTACTTATAACGACCTCTATCGCGAAGTCAACAAATTCGCTAATGTACTGAAAAGCTTAGGCGTAAAGAAAGGCGACCGCGTAGGCATCTATTTACCTATGATTCCAGAAGTGCAAATCGCCATGCTAGCTTGCGCACGCATAGGAGCGATCCACAGCGTCATCTTTTCAGCTTTCAGCGGCGAATCATTGGGAAATAGGATGAAGGACGCGGAAGCAAAAGTTTTGGTTACTGCAGACGGTTACTTCAGAAGAGGTAAAGTTGTTAACCTAAAAGCCAACGCAGACATAGGCGTCAAAGACGCAAAAATCAAACAAGTTGTCGTCGTTAAACGCGCAGGAAACGAAATCAAGATGACCGAGGATAGAGATCTTTGGTGGCACGAGTTGATGGCCAAGGCTTCGCTTTACTGCGAACCAGAACCTATGGACAGCGAAGACACACTTTTTATCCTTTACACGAGCGGCACCACGGGAAAACCAAAAGGTATAGTTCATCACACAGGTGGCTACTTGACTGTCGCCCTTTGGACTGCTAAATGGGACTTTGATCTCCACGACGAGGACATATTCTGGTGCACCGCTGACATAGGCTGGGTTACAGGACATACTTACGCGTGTTATGGACCATTACTTAACGGCGCAACTATCCTAGTTTATGAAGGTGCATTAAACTTCCCAGAAGTCGACAGATGGTGGGAAATCGTAGAAAAATATGGTGTCACAGTGTTCTATACGGCTCCAACAGCCATACGGATGATACTGAGGTGGGGCGAAGAATGGCCTAAGAAACACGACCTCAGCAGCCTACGTCTTCTAGGCACAGTCGGCGAACCGATCAACCAAGACGCTTGGATGTGGTATTTCAAGCATATAGGTGGTGAAAGATGCCCCGTTATAGACACGTGGTGGCAGACGGAAACAGGTGCAACCCTCATAAATTCATTGCCAGGCATCGGTCCGTTCATCCCAACAGTCGCTGGTAGAAGCTTCCCTGGTACAACTCACGACATCCTAGACGAAACGGGACAGCCAGTCAAAATGGGCGAAGGCGGATACCTCGTTCAAAAAAGTCCTTTCGCACCCGGCATGTTAAGAGGAGTCTACAAAGACCCAGAAAGATACAAAGCACAATATTGGAGTGTCTACAGCGATAAAACCTATTACACAAGCGACGGGGCAATATTTTGGGACGAACTAGGGAACATACGCTTAACCGGCAGAGTTGACGACGTGATGAAAGTCGCAGGTCACAGGTTATCAACTGCAGAAGTGGAGAACGCGCTGACGCAACACACCTCAGTTGCAGAATGCGCAGTAGTCGCCGCGCCTCATGACATAAAAGGTGAAGTTCCAGTTGCCTTTGTTGTCCTAAAACAGGGAGTAACAGCCTCTTCTGCACTTGAAAACGAACTCATACAACAAGTGGTTAAAGTAATAGGACCTACAGCGAAACCTGCAAAAATAGTGTTAACAGATGCGTTGCCGAAGACTCGAAGCGGAAAAATCATGCGGAGAATTCTGAAAGCCTTAGTGAAAGGCGAGACCGTTGGCGATGTAACAACTTTGATGAACCCTCAAACAGTTGAAGACCTAAAACAAAAGATTGGATATCAAGCCTAGCTCCAGTGCAAATGGGGACGCTCCACAGCTATCCCCATTTCCGATTATTTAAACTTCTTTCTGTGGAAAGAAAATTTTTTTACAACAACGAACACCGCATGCATGCATGTATATGATGGAAAAGCATGGTAAATTGTAAAAAATAGTTGTAAAAAAACTGTGAAAATCCCTTTTTCTCTGGAAACCCTGATTTTACCGTAGACAACAATGGAAAAAAGGTTGTCGCGATTTTGAGTTTTTTACGACCTTGAAAAAGAGGCTGAAACGCCTGTTTTGAGCTGCTTTCCTGATTTAGGTCTAACTCATTAACCTAGAAGATTGGGTAACCATTGCGCAACCGTTGCCTCAACTTTGAGTTTACCATAGATTTACATGGTTAATCGGTGTACTTAGGTCAGAATAGAGGAGTGACTCAATGAAGAAAAAAGATAAGACGCCTGCAGAAAAGCAGAATAAGAAGCCTCAAAGTCAAAGCAAGGTTCACAAGTCAGGAATCAGCTTTGATTCAGAAGTATGGAAGCAGCTAGAAAACTACGCAGGGTCAGAGTTCAAGGGAAATAAGTCAAAGGCATGCATTAATCAGCGTCTCAAAGGTTTGCTGTTTTCCCAAATATATTCTAGGGATCTCTATTTTTCTCCCAAAATACAGATCCAGCTGCATGCATGCCCTCAAAAGATGAATGTGACAATTTTAAATGGTTTTTAAAATGGTTTGGATATCATTGATGCGCGCACAAATAACGATCTGAAGCAGTAACAATATTGATTTAAAATTACATACTTTTAAATGCGTAGTAGTTTATTGGTTAATTAAATAAACTTTCAATATTCACCAACTCTATTAGAGATTGATTCAAACAGTATATGTGGTTGGGAGTGTCGAAGATCGTTAGTGTTCCTAGGCAACCCGTTGGAATGAGTGTCTCAAAGAACAGTAGGTTGCTCTTTCATCCAACCTTTGAAGAAACACTAACAGAGCTTAAAAGAAAGAAAATTAGGTTGCCAAATAAACCCACAGATCAAGAGTTAGACTTCCGTGAATATGGCTACCCACAAGATGGCGAATTAATAACGGGTGTTGAAGACTTCGGCAAACGTAAACTTGATCCTAATAAGGGAGAAGAAATCTGCAAATCTTCTCTTATCTGCGCCTATGACGAATCTGTTAATAAATTTGAGGGATTGGAAGGAACAGCGTATCTCACTTCCCATTCAATAATCGTTCATGGAGAATACGATTTTATTCCTGTCGATCTGTTAACTTTCTATTTTTACACAAGGTCTTTGTTGCTATCTAAAGACTCTAAATATGTCAAATATTCAGAAAACACGGAAGTAGATTCAAAAAGAGATTACATTGATGACCGGAAAAAATTACTGAGCGAGAATGTCCCAGAGAATTCGATTATTTTCATTGACGGTCCACTCGTGGGGAGTCAAATGACAAGACAAACAATTGACTTAAATAATATATTACTAAGGAAGAAAATCGCTCCAATTTTTTTTGTTAAGAACAGTAATAGCAATTTAGTTATAGAAAATATTAAACATTTAAAAAATCGCTATAATTCCGATATGCATTGGTCCTATAATTTTCTCAAAGAGGGAGAACGAACTAGTCTCTTCAGATACGTTGATAAGACAAATCGGGATTTCGCGAAGATCTTTTGTTATTTGAAAGCATTTGATGCAAGTCCACAAAGAATCGAAATTGACCTAAATACCTTCAGAGAATTCGCCAATAGCATCAATGATTTGTTTGATTTGGCGTATTATCTGCTTCTTGCTCAAGGAGATCTGAAGAACCCACAGATTAGATCAATAGCAATTGCCGAAAAATATGCGCGAGCCACTTTAAGATTGATAAATCTTCCACAAATGATGAAAGAACTAGGAATAACTCCAACTATGAATCAAGAAAGGTTTGCGTGGTAGAATATGTGGATAGTTTTGGGTGAAGAAAAAGGAAGAATAAAACTCGTTTCTTCTTCAAAAATGGATGGAATCTTACCTAAAGGGTCATTCCTTACTGTTGAATCAAGCGAGAATAAACATATCTTGAGAGTTGTAGATAGCCAACAACACGAACCTTATTCCCCAACACCAATGTTAGTTGATATGGATTTGACACCTCTCAAACAAGATCAGAAATGTCAAAATGTAATCCATGCCGTAAGAGTTGGGGACATAAAAGAAAGAAAAGACGGACTTATTGATTTTATTAGACCTCAACTACCAGCAAGAAGATCTAATCAAAGTGAAATTGATAGTGTGCTAGGTTTAAAATCGGTTGGTCCACAAGTTTTTGTAGCAACAGTCCAAGGTGGAAAGAATCAGATTCTTCGAGATGAGAAGGGTACTCCAATTATTGTTTCGGTTCCAACTGAATTTTTCTATCACCAGATATTAATTTGTGGAAAAACTGGGAGTGGAAAAACAGTTGCATCCAAGTATCTTGCTCAATACTTCGTTGAAGAACTAGAACACTATGGTGCCGTCTTAGCAGTAAACGTAAAGGACGTAGATTTCCTCAAAATGGAAAAAGCATCTATTACTGCTAACCCAAATTTGGTAGAGGAATGGAAATCAATCCAAAAAACTGCTCATGGAATCGAAAATTTTACAGTGTACTATCCTGCAAACCAAATAATCGATCCCGGTCAAGGAGTAAATATGGATGTATGCAAGAACATTACACTCAATGTCCGTCTTATTGATCCTGAGGCTTTGTCGGGTCTTATAGTTGGATTCTCAGACATTGCAGCACAACATTTACCAAACATATTTAGAGCTTGGCAACATAAAAGACTTGAATCAAACCATGGAGAGTTTACTTTCGGAGATTTTGTAAGGTATTTTGCCTTAGGTTCTGAGGACAATTATCGTTATGAAACGATTAATGCACGAGGAGATCCACTTCAAGTAACTTTACCTTGGGGTACTTATCATAATATTTTGCGAAATTTGAATTATGCTACAGAATTCTTTGATGATGAAACAGCCGAAACAATAAGCGCTCAAGATATTTTAGTTCGAGGAAAGATGTCTGTCATAAATGTTGCCGGAGAAAAAGGAATACAATTTGGATCTGTAATTTTACGACACCTATTGAAAAACATTGTTGAAGAAAAAAGTACTGGAAGGTCTAAAGTTCCTATATTAATTATTATTGACGAAGTACATCAATTTTATGATACAGGTAGTTCGCGAGAAGCACTTGGTGAATTAGATACAATATGCCGTACTGGTCGAAGTAAAGAAATTGGAGTGATATTCTCGTCACAGAATCCTTCAGATATACCAAGAGGGTTGTCAAACGTTATTAATACTAAATTCTTTTTCAAATCTGACAGGTCTTCAGCAAAAGATTATGGGATTTCTGTAACAAATGAAGAAGTTCAGAATCTTGGTAAGGGATATGCGATAGCCAATATTCATGGTTTACCCCAAGTTAGGGTTGTGAAATTTCCGTTAGCTTTGTCAGGTGTATTTGAAAAAGGAGTTTGAACAGTTGGATCAGTATTCTATTATAAGTTTTCTAGAGTCGCTTGCTGACGATGAGATAGAAAAAGTACTGATAAGACTAATTTCCGAGGGTAATCAAGGTGAGGATTTACTGAGAAAACTCCTCGAAACAATTGTGGGGATAAAAAATGATAACATATGACTACCTTATCGAGAGAAATCTTGGTCAAGGTAAATCAATCAGGTTCGATCCAGAGCAAATACCAACTAGACTTGAGAATGTTGTCGTAATTGAAGGCCCAAATTCATCTGGAAAAAGTACTCTCCTGAATATAATTGCTTTGGGGCTTTTCGGTATGAAAAGTTCAAGAATTAACTTTATTTTGAAAAGTAAATTAGATTCTCTATTAGATTTAAATCATCAAAAAATTACGTTTTCATTTAAAATTGTTTCAAAAAACGGAAAATTTACCTTGAAATCAGAAAAAGCTGACATTAATGGAAATGAAATTATTGTGGAAGAAAGCGTTGACGGGAAAAAATTTAAACCTTTGAGTTTTGAGAATTTTCAAAGAAAATATAATCTAATTTATGATATACCCAATAATCCAACTGAAAGGCTACCTGAGTTACTTAAAGAACTAAAAGATGAACAGCTTCAATTTGGGAATAGCTTCAAAAATTTTGGATTTTATTTGCATAATGTTATTACGGAAATAAATAGTTCTAGGAATCCTAAACGTCTTGAAGAACTTAGGAGAAAGCTTGCTGATGAAGAGAAAAAGAAGGGAGAATTAGCTAAAGAACTGCCTGAATTAGAGGCTTTTTTGAACCAGCTAGAAATGAATGCATATATTGATTACTTCTACCACTATTCGAATGAAGGCGAATTCTTAACAAGGAAAATCGACAAACTAGAAAGAGAAATTGGTAAAATAAAAAGAGATGGCAAAAAAATAACCAGGAGTATAACAAATAACAGGAAAAAATTGGCTAGGCTCCGAAGAGAATTTAGTGAATATTATAAAAAAGTTACTCCATTAATTAAAAATGCATTACCAAAAAATGAACGATCACGATTTAATATTTGGAAGGATGTTAACCCATATTGTGCTGAAAGTAACGAACTTAACACTGTGAAAATCGAAGCTACGCACTTTCAAGATATATTTTCTAAAGAAATTGAGGTACTGAAAAAAGATCGATCGTTTATAGATGCTAAGATAATGGCGCAATTATTCGAGGCTTTGAGCGAATTTGAGGATTCTATGCTGAGGATTCCTGAATTGGAAGTTACGATTGGGGAATTAGTTCGTATATTGAAAAAAGAAAGTAATACTAGTTCTATTCTGATTACGAAATATGATACTCTGAATAAAATTATTGGGGACCTTAAAAATCTGAAACTAACTGTCGGGGAGTTACAAAAAATTGAAATGGCGTTGAAACTAGAATCAGATGTAAGTGAAGAATTTTGTGAAGAAACCATTGATGCCTTCGATGAAAACAATCGTCAATTAAAAGATATGAAAAATGATCTGGAGTTATATGCAATTAAGTGTAATGAGTATTTTCAACGAAGTATTTCTAAAGGTATTAATCAACTGCAACTTGAAAACATGACATACAGAGAGTGCGTTAAGGAGATACCCAGAAATAGTAAAATCAATCAATATTTATCACTAAGTGAAAAACAGGTCTTAGAACAAATCAAAAAACTACAAGACGACATTATTGAAAAAAGGGGAGAATTGTCAGGTCGTGAAGTAGTAATAACCCAGTATAGAAAGAACGTCAAACATTTAGAGAACCAAAAACCGCATAAATTTGAGAAACAAGTCGAGGTAATAGGTAGTCTTCTCCGAAAGACTGATGCTATTAGCCAAAAAATTCTGTCTAGTCATAACATTAACCTAAAGAACTTGATAAATAAGAAGATAAAAGTGGAGCAAAAATTAAAGACGGAGGAGTTGAGGTATTATGATGAAGTTTCTAAATATCTCGCTCACAGAATTGGCGCCTTCAGACATATTGACAAGATTTACAAAGCAAAAGTAGTTGATCTTATTTCAGGAAAGATATTAACAGACAGCGAAGAGATAATTTACATTGGTGATATGGGTACTGGGCAAAGTCAAAGTGCGTATATTCTCAGTTTACTTAATGTAAAAGATGATAATAGGAAGATAATAGCTCTTTTTGATGAGATTGCGATGATGGATGATGAATCTCTTAAACCAATTTATTCAAGATTGCGAGAACTCTACAAATCCAATAAGCTTCTGTTAGGAATTCTGGTTCAACGAAGTAACGAACCTGCAGTTAAAGAATTAGTTTAGAGGAATTTAGATGAATTCTGAAGAAAAAAGATACCTAAAAGATTTTTACAATACGTTGAGAGATAATATTCGAAGAGAAAGAAGTCTAAAAAGTAAATCTGTCTTGGTGTCATTTCTAGAAAGTCGAAGCGCATCAAGATTTAAGTTGCTAAAAAACTCGACAATTCATTCAAGTTTAATTCCAAATGAAATTCTTATGTCTCTATTATCAAAAGGTTACATTCAGGTCCTGAGCAACATCAACACTTATGTTGTAACAGCTAAGGGCGTTTGGGAAAATGAGCAAGATTTGGACATAATAAATGAGGACAAATTACTATCGTATATTAATACTAAATATTTTACAGGTAAGCCTCCCGGCTCCAAATTTAAAAACGATTTGGATGATAAAGAAAAGACAATTCTTTTGGCTATGGTTTCAGCCAGAGCTTTTTCAGAGAACTCTTTGGCCGATCTAAAAAAAAGTGAAATGGTTAAGAACAAATGGAAAGAAATTCTGGAAAAATCGTATGACTTACTATACAGCCAAAATCAAATAAAAAAATCGAAGGAATCGTTCTTTAATAAGAAAGGAAACGAACATGTTGCTAGTAGCATATTCAGGCACAATAACCTGATGGTACAAAAAACAAGAGGAATCTACGAATACAAAGGAAATTATCAATATTTTCTAAATCTATACGAGAACTCCGAATTTTCTACAGAAAAACTCAGTTACCTCTTCTGGAAAATTTTCAAAGGGGAAATTGATTCAAATTCAGTGGATGTGATAGTCGAATACTGCAACGATATTTCAAACAAAGAGAGTATCTATCTTTTTGATATGAAAGAACATATTTTCTCAATGCCAATTTATGACTCATTATTAAAAGACAATTTACTTGACTCACTAGCATCAAAAGCTAAATGGGCAAAGATAGGATAGCCGCCAAACAACTTTTTAAATGTTCAAATACTAAATTAACAAACAATTATGGCAATTGTAAAAACCCCGTTAAGATATCCAGGTGGAAAGGCCAAAGCATTAAAAAAAATATTACCTCATATTCCAAATGGCTTTTCTGAATATCGAGAACCGTTTCTTGGTGGAGGCTCCGTTTTTGTGGCTTTAAAACAACAAAACCCAAATTTATTTTGTAGAATTAATGATTTAAATAATGACGTTTCTTCTTTATGGATTTCCCTTAAGGAAAACCCAGACGAACTAATCGCTGCAATTAAAGAAATAAAAAACAGATGGACGAATGGCAAAAGTCTGTATAAGAAATTGGCCCATGCCAAAACTCAAGGGGTTTTTGGTCGAGCCCTAAGATTCTATATTTTAAACAGAATCACTTACTCAGGCACAGTCGACTCTGGAGGATACTCTCCAGAATCTTTCGAGAAACGATTCACTTATTCACGAATTGAAAGTCTTCAACCTTTAGCTAACCTCTTAAAAAATGTGAAGATAACAAATGAAAGCTATGAGCGTTTGCTCTTTGAGAAAGGAAAAGATGTTTTCATTTTTTTAGATCCACCTTATTGGAAACCAAGAAAATCACCATTATATGGAAGAAATGGGGACTTAAACAAATTTTTTGACCACAAACAATTCGCAGAAAACGTCAAAAAATGCAAACATAAGTGGCTTATTACTTGTGATGATTCAGACTTAATAAGGAGCTTATTTTCATTCGCATACACCTATCCCTGGGAAATGCTATACAATGGCTTGAATAAGAAAAAAGCAGTAAAGGGAAAAGAACTCTTCATAACAAACTACAAAATAAAAGATTTATAGTCTGCAGAAGTTTAATAGCACGACGGTTTTAATTTGCTTTTATTTTTAAATTACAATAAGCTTCGCGCGCGTGCATGCATACTCGCCAAAGCGTTTTCTTCACATTGTGTCTACCTTTATTGGATTACTAACCAAGATCATTAATGCTAGGATTCCAAAACGCTTTAACCCTAAGGGCTAATCACTGCTCCAATACAAGTTTTCCGTCTTTGAATTCCTGCCACTCGTTTTCAGCTCCAATCAGAACTCTTTGATGATTGGTGGTATCCTTAATGAAGTTCTCATCAATTGATACATGCTCCTCCATTGCTCCTTCAATGAGTGCATTATGCAGAGATATAATAAAGGGTCGTGGGTTTTTCTGGGTCTTCAAATGAATGTATCTGAGAACGCTCTCCTCAAACGGATATAACTCTGGCTTCTCACTTCCCTCGATTTTATACTTGCCGAGATAGTAAGCGGCTAGTCTGATTGCATCATCTGATTCGAATGGTCCTAAGGTAACTGTTCTCTCCTCCCCGATCTGAACAATCTCCGGAATGTACTCACTAGCAGCCTTACCGAAGATTTCAAATGCTTCTGGATGCATAGAAACTACTAGTGAAGCCCTCCCCAATGTAGCTCTGAAAAGATCGTTAATGTCATTGCCAAGCCTGTCAAGAGCTGCGTATCCTCTATGCGACCGCACGAATTCCTCAAATTGATCTATGAAGACTATCAATCTTCCCAATTTACACGCCTCCATCAATGCAACAACATATCCAAAGACTTCCGTGGCCGAAGAGACCCTAATAGATCTTCGTATGTTGGCAAACTTCTTTGCTGTATCTTCCGGACCCATTTCAAGAATACGGACAAGTGCTCCTACTAAACTTGGAAGTGGAATTCGATAAGAAGCCTTTAGCATATCTCGAATTCTACTATAGGATATTTCCCCAATCGCTTCTTTCATATTGTCAAAAACACCTTCAGCAACCATGGAGTCTATTATTCGTCCCAAAGTCGGAGATGTGGAATAGCCTCCTGTAGCTTCTGCCCATACCACATTTTGCTTTGCATCATAGAGCTTCCAATAGGCTGCCGCCATTAAAGCAGATTTTCCAGTTCCTTTGACAACACGAGGAGAATATACAAATATCAGGTTTGGCTTTCTGACTATCAAGGACATGAGTTTTCCCATTTCTTTGGTAACTATTTCTTCGCAAAAAAGACGTCCGTTTAGTCTTCTATCATTCGCCCATATGTTGATAAAAGCCTGGTCTGTGAATGGATTGTCTTTTAGATCATACCTTCTCCAATCATGTTTTCTCCATTCAAATTCCATTTATCATTTCCTCCTTTTTAGCAATCTTACGTATGTTACATACATTTCTGCATTGATCTGTGGAAGATTCAGTCCCTTTATGAGGACTCCACTAGATCTACCAAGGAAGAGAGTACCTCTACTAAGCTCAACAATCACTTCTGGGCTTCCCTTTGCTAAAGCTAGCAATTCATTATTGAATTGAGTATCGCTGATGCCTAGTTCTTCCGCAACTATATCTCGAAGCTCCAAAATATTCACAACATTTCCCCAAGAATTTCTTGTCAACAGCTTGTAAGCTCTAACTAGGGAGTCTTCAAAAGAATTAGTGGAGATCTTACGCTCATAGAGAATACTTCCGTTTCTTAGCTTGAGATTCCTGCAATAGTTTCCGGAACTTTCTGCTTTCTCAGGAACGAACTCACAAGTTAAGCACAAATGTTCACGATCCTTTTGCATTCTCCAATTCAAAAGGCTGAAATCATACAACAGGTCTCTAATAGTGTAAAACGACGCAACATCTGTTTGAAACTCATTCTCCATGAGATAGTCTTTAATTCCGCTGATTCCAGTTCTCCCCTTGAACCTTCTTGGAATATGAAAGTGTCCACCAATTTCCTGAAGATGTGAGATGAAAAGAAAGTATGCTTTATATCTTGAAGCAAGAATGAGTTCTATCAGCGAGTCGATTGCTGAAGGATAATCTGACTCGATCAAGGAGTTAATGTTCCTGATTCGTTCTGGACATTGGATTTTTCCGTTCACAACTTTGAAGATTCCAACTCCTTTTGCGAAAGCTACAGTGTCTCGTGCCATACTTGCATAAGAACGTCTTTTGGTATCACCTAGTTGACGGAGGGCTCTTCTTGGTCCCATTTGTGTTATCAGAAGTCGCATTGATTCTCTTTTTACACGATCTTTCTCAATAAGCGTCCTGATGTTTTGAGAAGAGAAGATCTTACCTGAGTGAGTAACACTGTATTGGACTAGTTTGACGATTTGAGATTTGGATCTAACTTTTCTCACAGATCCCCACTGACATACGGTATCTGATCGTTTTTTCATTACAACACAGCCTTAATATCTGCATCGACATCTAGTTGTTCAAATTTTTTTGGAACAGCTATAAAACTGCTTGAAGGTAAGTGTCGTCGTCTGACGATACCCTTTGCATTTGGTGAAACTAGGATTACCTTAATGTCTCGGTTTCTTTCATAAGCATCAAGGAAAATCTGCCATACATTCGGATCTCCGAATTCATAGCCAACAACTACACAAAGATCGCACAAAGTGAGTTTCTCTTTCAGAAGATACAACAATTCCAACTGTGGCTCTTTTGCAATATAACTGTATGTTCCTGGATATATTAAATCAGGAAATGCAGGTCTTCCTGCAATAACTAAGGACCCCCGGGGAGGATAAAAGGCAACTCGATCAATATCACCATTATCTAGTTTAGCGTACGTTATTGTCCCATGAAGCTTGAAAAGACGCAAGATTGTGCTTGCCTGTTCATAATAATATGGATCAAAGCGATAGTTCCCCCTCGTTTCTTCTCTGTATCCATCATATAATGCCAACCCATTCCTCCGACAATATTCCTCAATCGTGTTGTCGTAATTAGTGGTAAACACGTCGAGTGGTGGACAAGTATCTCTTCCAGCCGGATTACAATTTCCAAGATCAAAACAGTTGCTTGTGTCCTTGAAGAACTTTCCATATATAGTGAAAATCAGCTCAGTAGTGCTTGCATCATTGACACAGCATCTTCGCACGATATATTCCTTTATCCTTAGAGCGATTCTTTTGTCTCTCTTATTCGGCTTTAGGCTCCCAAGATTGTATTTTGTTATCTCTGAAAAGAACGCTCCCATCTCATATATCATTCTACGGGGATTGGTCCAAAACTCCAAGACAGAAAGTATAGTCTCTATATCATTTCTAAATCCGTACATCTTTGCATGCTGCCTAGTGTCTTTTATCCTCTTGGAATAGTGAGTCAAATCTCTCTCTACAAGATCTGCTAGTTGCTTAGAGTCAGGAATATTAAAAGGAACGGAAGCTCCTGCACCAAGAAATACTAGGACTCTAAAGGTCAAGCTAGGACTCCCTTAATCTTCTTAACAGATTAATTGATCCCTGGCTAACTTGAAATTTTCGCATCTTTCTTCACTATTTCTGTGTTTTTTGGGGTGCCTATGGAGGCCCTTTATCTTTCTGTATAGATCTCAGCCACATAACACAGCCACTCTGAATTCCGAGAACAAGGTTCTCTTTTTTTTGGGGTTGTTGATTGAATCATGAAATTAGAAGTCCTCCTGGCGGAGGAATTAATATACTAAAGGAGAGACATAGCATAAATATGTTTTATCACACTTAGATAGCGGATGCTTTGATGGCAAATAACAGAATAATGTTTGGCAATTCTGAGGATATGCGTGAACTCCAAGAAAACAGTATCCATCTTGTTGCCACAAGTCCTCCATACTTCAATGCTCCTTTTGACTATCCAGACCTATGTGAGAGTTACGAGGAATTCCTAACATTGATTCGTAAAGTAGCAAAGGAGCTAAAAGGAATTCTTGATGAAGGCAGAATTGCGTGTTTTGTGTGTGATGATACTCTAATTAAAGGGAAGAAATATGCAATAGTTGCAGATATTACGAAGATTTTCATTGAAGAAGATTTTAGATACAGAGACAAAATCATATGGATTAAGCCAGAAGGTTACATCAGGATAAGTCAAAGAAGTGGTGTTCAAATCCAACATCCTAATCCCATGTATTATTATCCTGACAACTTACAAGAATCCATTCTAATTTTTCAGAATGGTGATTTTAATTATAATGAAATTCCAAAAAAGAAAAGGGAAAACTCCAAGGTTGACATGGAAGAAGGGTCAGAAGGAAAATGGTATCTGACAGATTGGAAAATTACAAATGTTTTGCCTTTCAATAACCGACATGCATGCGTCGTTTGGAGAAAGGATACACGCTAGCCGAGATTGTCATCACGCTAAAATTTGAACCCAAAGAAGTGGAGCGAATCTACAATGGCTGGATTCGATTAAGTCAGAAAGATGCGAATTTTCCAAATTTAGAACGACTGAACCAAAACCTGATGAGTCATCTGCTGAAGGATCATAGCGAACTTGCCGATCTTCTACTAGATGCAAAGAACATTGGTGAATTCAGAAGATCCCACTGCGAACAGGTTGATAGAAGTGGATTATGTCTGTTCTGGACCTATGAAAAACGGGATGGCTCTGAATTTCATATAGAAGCATCTGCATTACGCTGTGCCTTCTGCATAAATTTTCATCAAAAAACGATATGACATCATTCCGATCTAGACAACAATCGCGCGCGAATATGCTCTTCAAATCCATGTTCAACCTGTCCCAAGCCACCACCGAAAACCAGCCAGTATCCTCCTTCCACATCTTGTTTTGGAGGTAAGAACAACATCTCCTCAGGTTTTCCTTTCAGCTGAACAGTGAAACTCATAAAACCTGGGGCATGAAGTTCTTTCAAAGACCCCATGTCTGGTTTTCCTGAGATCGGATCAATTTGGTGAAAGGCTTCATCTTTATTCTTGGCCCACACTACAAACCATTCTTCTGGATTTCCTGAATAATGCCCTATCCAAATCTTCATAAATCAACCCTCCAAAGAATATTATATCTCGATTAAATACTTATGCGCGCGCATGTATCTAGTACTTTTATTGAAGTCTTTGATGGGAATGCATTTCTTATCCTTTGATAAAAGGTGTCATGCATAAGAATATCTGGATCATAAGATTTCATAAGATACTCACTATGCTGTTAAACAGCAAACCATGCTTGACGCGCATGTCTAGTAACTTCCGAACCCCCATTTTTTTGCGACGACGACGCAATTTTTTACAAGTGTAGAAGAAAAGGCAATGATAAGACTCCATGTAATTGTAAAAAACTATCATGCATGCATGCAATGGATGTGAAATCATTCCCGGAGCTTGACAAAAAATGGTGGCTGTGGTTGGCCATTAATTCAAAACAAGCACGAAAGGAGAAAGGAGATGCTACTGCCTTCCACAACCCCCTTGTAGAAATTAGTTCTATAATTAAGTTCTATATAAAACTTTCACAAAGGATCATATTTCTAAAATACTAGAAGGTTTTTTAGTTAAAAGTTACTGTTTTCCAAAACTTCTCCAAGATTACCGTATGTTCTCTGAATAACCTCTATGCAAGACAAGAAGTGTTGCCGTTTTGGATATAAACTAGTATGAAGTTTGTCGAAACTTATAGCAACACAACACTCTAACCGTGAAAAGATGCGACAAAACTGTTCACGCTAGAAATAAAGTATGCCACATTCCCTAATTCCAATATTATTAGATAGCTTGGTGAATCGCCAACTATTTCGATCATTAGCATTTTCTATAAAAGCATGCCAGAAGTCTCAAACCACAAAACAAGCAGTTTTGACAAGAAAGAAATTTTGAATGAATTAGAATTGCTGAGATACTCATGCGCTTGATAAGTGCAATGCGTTTGCCATTAGTTGGGATGGGAAGGTGGTTAAAAAGTCACTTTAAGGAGAAGGGAGTTCTTGAATTCCCCAACCAAGCTTAGTACACAACTTTTAGTTACTTAAGTTCTGGTTTCTTTCTAGTGCACAGAGCCATAATTTTCGCTCACATTCTGCAAACATAGTTTTATTAGCTTCACCGTAGATTTTTTATGAAAGTCTCGTAAAGAATTCTAGGGATTAAAAATGACTTCACGAAAGTATTCAGTTGTTCGTAAAAAAAGTGGCAAAAAACGTACGGGCAGAGGGTTTAGCAGAGGAGAACTAAAAAAAGCCGGCATTAATTTCAACCAAGCTTTACACATTGGATTGCCGGTTGATGTAAGAAGACGAACGATGTATGATGAAAATGTGAAACTCGCGAAACAACGACTACAAAGCTTCAAAACTATCAAAAAACATGCTTCAAAAGCAAAAGAAAAAACCTCTTGAATCAGTTACCGGATGAGCATAAGTTGAAGCTTCCTATAGCATATGTAGATATTCGATTCTCGGTTCATGCAACCGAGGACCCAGAGAAGGTAAAAAAGGCAGCACAGAGCTTGTTTTCAGCGGATCACATTACAGAAGTAACTTTCACGGAAAAAGTTTTGAAGGGCTATTATGGCAATCGCATAGTTCTTTTTAAAACACGGATAAAGGATAAAGAGATTATTGAGGCTTTTGTTAAAAAACTTTCCATTTGCCTTAGCAAACAAGATAAAGAAAGAATTTTTAAGGAATCAAACTTGTTTGTAGAGAGAGGTAACTTGTATCTTCGTCTTGACAAACAAGCTGCGTTAGAAGGCAAACTTGAGCTTCAGAAAGATGACCCAATTCATATACGTATTCACTTCAAAAAGAAGAAAATTATCGAAATCTGTCGAGAACTCGGGATAATGCCATGAAGCAATTTGCCGACCTCCACTTGCAACCACCTCTAGATAAGAGAGAACAAATAGAGAAGCTAATATGCAAAGCAACAGATCTAGGCTATAGTCTAGTGGCAATTTCTCTACCTCCAAAAATAAAACAGGATACAATCCTCTTCTTGCGGAAAACTTGTAAGAGTCACGGTGTTGATTTCGCAACAAGAATCGATTTGACTCCGAAATCTTCCAATGCACTATTGAAAAGCCTTAGATTGTTTAGACGAAGATTCCAGATAGTAGGTGTAAACTGCATTTCAAAATCGATTGCTAGGCAAGCGGCCAAGGACCATCGAGTTGATATGCTTGCTTTTCCGTCCAGCAACCCACGCAAACGATTTTTCGATCAAGCTGAGGCAAGAGTAGCCTGTCAAGGCGTTGCTGCTTTTGAAATTGATATGGCGTTACTCCTTCAGGAAACAGGCTTCTATCGGATGCGTCTCCTCTCTTCTTTAAGAAAAGAAGTGGCAATTGCCAAGAAAAATTGTATCCCTATTGTGATAAGTAGTAATGCATGCAATCCTCTTCAATTGCGTGGACCTAACGATCTTGCAAACCTTGCCTTATTGTTTGGGATGGATAATGTGTCTGCTCTGAATGCAGTTTCTGTCACACCTTCAACTATTGTCAAACGAAATAGAGAAAAACTCGACTCGAGTTATGTGGCAAGAGGCGTGCGTGTGGTTAGGAGAGGAACAAACTGCGATTCGTAAGAAGACGTTATTTGGCTTTAAAAGCCGATAGTGACCAATCCATTGATGAGAAGAGTTTGATGAACGCAATTTGGGACATGGTGTATCAGCTTTTTGGGGAATTTGGCGCCAGTCAGACTGCCTTGTTTCTAGTGAAACGAGATAACGAGAAAGGAATTGTGATTGTCAGATGCTCGCATAAGGCGTTGAATATGGTCAGAGCAGCTATTACTTCTGTTACGGATATTAATAGAAAACGCGCAGTGATTCGTGTTGTTGCGGTTTCTGGAACGCTGAAGGCGCTTCGAAGAAAGTTGTTTGAACATTAGCGCAGAGGTCGTTAACAATGAATAAATTTGCAGACTTTAAAGTCGCGGTTAAGAAGTGGGTGAAGAATGCAGAGAAAATTGTCGTAGTTGGCGTTGGCAATGAACTACGCAGAGACGACTTCGTTGGTGTTGAAATAGTAAGAGGATTAAAAGATAAAGTTTCTAGGCTCGTGATGCTTATTGAAAGTGAAACCGTACCTGAAAGCTTTATAGAACCAATAACCAAGTTTAACCCTACTCACATTTTAGTTATTGACGCAGGTTTACTGGGGCTAGAGCCGGGTGAAGCCAAGCTCGTGGAATCAAGCAAAATACCAAGTTCACCCTCAGTGGCAATTTCAACCCACGCTCTTCCCCTTAAAATATTCTGTGAATACTTGAAAAAAGCGATAGGTGCTAAAATCGCCTTAATAATTATACAGCCTCAAAGAACTGATTTCGGTGAAGGCTTGAGCAGGAAAGTTGAAAGGGCTGCTGGAAAGTTGAAAAAAACTTTGACTGAAATCCTGAGTACAATTTGAGGCTTTCTTACTATCCATAGCAATGCCTTCCAATTCAACAATTTTATACTACAATCTCTAAAGAAACCAAAGAATCGCTCAAACACGACAGTAACTCATTATTCTCAATACTAATTCTTTCTTCATAAGACAGTTAAATCCAAACTTCACTAGTCAAACCCTATAAAACCATGGGGGAATAGAAGGCAAAAATGAAAATTGAAAAACCATTTTCTCTCCAAAAACGCAGACAACTACAAAGCAAACTCAAGCAGGCACTAAAAGCAGAAATGCGGACACTTTCTACAGAAATGCAGCAAATTCTCTGTGATGACCTAGTCACAGCATTACAAAATAGGTTAATTGTGCTGACCAAAGTCAAGCCAGAATACTGCTAGATAATGGAGAGAAACACTGATTTAGAATACATAAATAATTTATATCCAAATCACCGAAGACACGTTAAAGAGGTTTGAACATGCGACGCTCCAAACTTGAAATGTACGTAGATATCCTAAAAGTTCTGTCTCAACGTGGGCCTCTCAAACTAACTCATATTATGTACAAAGCTAATGTCAACTGTAGCGTCCTCAAGCAGTACCTAGAATTTTTAATCCAACAAAACCTTGTCGAAGAACGAACAGTCGGCAAAAAACGCGTAGTCTACGCCATAACTCATCGAGGAATTACAGTCCTAAAGCACTTCCGTGAACTCAAAACAGTCCTTCCGATAATAGAGGAATCACGGCGCTTACCAGCTATTCTCTAAACCCTCTTCTCTTTTCTTTGCCATGTCGCTTAACTATTCTTTTCTATCAGAAGGAATAATTCCAAATAATTTAGTAAGAAGCTTAAGAATCTGTAAAGTTATGTCGTAAGATTTAATAGAGCTAATGGTTCACATGTACAGTAGGCGTGTTTATCGCATTCTGGTGTGAACAGGTTGACAATAAGCAAATCGCTTGGGAAGAGCCCTACTGTGTTGCTGGAAAAGATTAGAGAAAGCTTAGATAAACTCAATGAAAAGATGGAAGTTTTCATCGAGCTTCAGAAGCAAAGAAGAAACCAAGACTTTATTGTTCAAGACTTGCCTGAAGCTTTAGATGTAATGACTCTTCTATCGTTGCCTGACCATTTGAGAAAAACAGCAATAACGATTTGCAAGCTTGGACGTGCTACTGCGCAGGAGGTAGCAGAGCAGACGAAGCGTGCGCGGGCAGTGGAAAGTGGCTATCTAAATCAGCTTGTTCTAATGAGTTATTTGAAGAAAGAAAGAAAGGGACGCAAAGCCTATTTCTTTGTTGAAAAGTAAAGGATTGAACAGGCTTGGGCAAAATCATAGCCATTCACAGTTACAAGGGCGGTACGGGAAAAACACTTTTAACGATAAACCTTGCCGCTACATATGCAAGAAGGGGGAAGAAAGTCTGTGTTCTCGATTTGGATTTTCGTGCACCCAGCCTTCAATCCATCTTTAAACTACATGGTTCTGAATATTGGCTAAACGATTATCTGAATGGCGCTTGTGAAATCAATAAAGTCCTATTTAATTACACTCCTCAATGCGAATGCAGCGGTACAATGTTGGTAGGATTAGCGAATCCAGCGACTGAAGCCTTGCGGGACATGTCCGCGAAGGATCGCAAATGGGAGATGCGAGCCCTGGGACGATTATTATCACTGAAGAATACACTTCTTAACGACATGGAATTGGACTACCTTTTGCTTGATACTAGTCCAGGACTGCAATATTCTTCTATAAATGCAATAGTGAGCGCAGATCTTATTCTTGTCGTGAGCACGATAGACGCGTCTGATATTGAAGGGACTAAAAGGATGACGCATGAGTTGTATGACTTGTTTGAGAAGAAAACGGCGATTTTGATGAACAAGGTGCCTATTGAGTTTCTGTCGACTCCAGTAGAAAGAGATAGCGTATACAAACGTTTTGAGAACACTCATACTTTACCCATTTTGAAGATAATACCGTGTTATTGTGATGTGCTGCGTGCTGGCGGAACAAAGATATTTGTAAGAGACGAACCTGATCACCCCTTTACTGAGCATATTCAAGAGATCGCCACGAAAATAGAGAAGTTTTAAACCTCAATCTTTGCTGTCATTTTTGCATTTGTTGCTTATTCTGAGTTCTCAGCACTACGTTTTAAATATGAATTAAGCTTGAGCGCACGCCGAAATCTTAAGATTAGACCATTTATCATGTTTTCCAAATAGACGATTAATAGACTCCGAATATGAGTGCTAATTGGAGATTAGCTCACTTTGCTCTAATCCCAGTTTAAAAAATTCTTCTAGCGACATACATAAGTCTTCGCAGGTTAATATCAGCTCCTTCAACCATGGCTTAGGAAGGGACTCATTATTTATTCTGCTCTTCAAAATTTTGATATCCAGCGGTATCTTCTTAATCCTCGAATCTTCGATGAAAGCGGCTAAGGCATCAACTGCTATAAGTGATGTGTCTAGGGTGCTTTTTGATTTAAAACCTGTTCGGTGGTCGTGGGCTTTTATGGCGTGGAGAGCACTTTTTGACAACTTTCCCTTCAGACTTTCTGCAGCCACGATGCCATGCTTGCTCATATCGTTTCTGACAGTGCCATAGTCTAAGTCGTGGAGCAACCCAACAAGTTCCCACTCATCTTCGTTCTTGCCAAGTCTTTTTGCAATGATCCGCATTGCCTTAGATACCAAGATGGCATGGGAGCGCTTGCTCGAATTCTCAATAAGCTTCAGAGCTTGTTCCCTCGAAATGGTGCAATGATTCATGGCGTTCCAATATGCAGTAATACAATTCAATAAAAAAAGGTTGTTGAAATGCAATACTGGTGTTCTCGCAGATGCGTAACAGTATTATGACGGTTTCTATGAATGTTCTTGTTAAAAGCTGATGATTTTTTCATGTCTGCGGTTGTCGTTGCTGGAGGGATTTCCAAGCGTTTTGGACAGGATAAAGGTTCGATTAAATTGGATAAAAAACCCTTGGTTCTTCACGTGTTGGATAAGCTTACTGCAGTAGTTGATGAAGTCGTTGTAGTTGTAAGTTCGGAAATGCAAGAGAGAAAATTCGCTGAAATAATCAAGCAAAAAGCCCGCATTGTAATAGACAAAACGTATGTCCAATCGCCCCTAAATGGCGCTTTAACTGGCTTCGAAACTATTCAAAGTGAATACACATTACTACTTGCGTGCGACACACCTTTTTTATCTTCCAAAATACTCAACTTCGTCTTGGACGTGTGCATAAACAAGAATGCGGCAATTCCAAGATGGCCAAACGACGACATTGAACCCTTACACGCAGCCTACCATGCTGAAACGGCAGCTAAAGCCGCAGAAATCGCCCTAGAAAATGGAAAACTAGACATGCGTTCCATGATAGAAAACATGCAGAATATCCGGTATATCTCCGCGATAGTTCTTCGAGAGTTTGACCCAAAACTCACGACATTCTTTAATATCAACACACCCAGCGACTTGGAAAAGGCAGAAGCAATGATAAAACGCCACACTTATTAGTTCACAGCGCGAAAAATATTTCCTTATGAGAACTATTAAAATAACTCCTATAACAGGACTGCCAATAATCAGAAAAGGAGACAAACTATCCACACTAATCTGCAACGCTGCTGAAAACCAAGGAACTCCAATTCAAAATGGCGACATAATCGTAATCACCCATGTGATAGTCTCTCGTGCAGAGGGCAGCACCATCAATCTCGACACTATAGAACCTTCTCACTTTGCTAAAGCCATTGCTCAAAAAAGCCATAAAGATCCTGCACTCGTAGAAGTCGTTCTAAGAGAAGCTGAAAGTATCATCCGCATGCACAACGGTAGCCTCATAACACTAACAAGACACGGATTTATCTGCGCTAACTCTGGGGTCGACAAAAGTAACGTACCAGGTGGAAGAACTGTCGCTTTGCTACCGAAAGATCCAGACGAATCAGCTAGGCAAATCAGGCAAGAAATAGAAAAAGAAACCGAAAAAACAGTTGCAGTCATCATCTCAGACACTCATGGACGACCCCTCAGAGATGGAGAAATCAACATTGCCATAGGCATTGCTGGACTAATTCCAATTCGTGACAGAAGAGGTGAAAAAGACCTCTTTAATTACGTTTTGAAAGTAAAACGCACTGCTATCGCAGATGAACTTGCTTCTGCCGCAGAACTTGTGATCGGACAAGCAGACGAAGCCATTCCCGTGGCTATCATGAGAGGTTATTCTTACCAAAAGTCCGAAAAGGCAACAGCAAAAGACATGCTTAGACCACTTGAAAAGGAATTTTTCCTCTAACTACTGCTATAATTCTTCGCATATCTCTCAGTCTCTGCCAAAAGCTTCTCTAAATCTTCTTTGGAATGAGCGTTGCTTATAGCCCCACTTTTCTTGGGTAAGAAGAAAACGCCATTCTCAATTAAGGCCATGTGATATTCTTCAAGTTTTTTTCTATCAGTTTTGAAGGCAACGGCTGTATTTTTCACATGTTCTTTGGTGAAATGCACATGAAACAGCGAGCCTGCACAGTGAACTTTAGCGTCAATATTGCTTCTCTCAAAAACGCCCTCAAGTCCTCTTTTAACCCTTCTTCCTTCAATGTTAAGCTTATTAATTATTTTACCATCCTCTAAGGTTCTAAGCATCGCTAATCCAGCACTCAACGATACAGGGTTTGCAGTGAAAGTTCCACCTTGAAATGAAAAACTGGGCCTTTCAAAAAGCAGCGGATCCATCCTTTCCATAATATCCTTTCTGCCAACTACTGCGCCTATTGGAAAGCCTCCTCCTAAAATCTTGCCAAGTAGTGTAATGTCAGGAATCACACCATAATATTGCTGACCCCCACCAGGCGCCAACCTAAACCCAGTAATAATTTCATCAAAAATTAACAACGCGCCCTTTTGGACGCAAAGCTCCTTCAAACCTTTCAAAAATTCTTTCTCGGCTGGTATGCATCCTCCCGCACCGAGAACGGGCTCAACTATAACTGCAGCAAATTCTTGATTTTTGATTTTTCGCTTTGTTTCTTGTAAGTCGTTGAATGGCGCAACTATTGTGTCTTTCAATGCACCTTCTGTTAGGCCGTCCGATTCTGGCATGTCAAAAGGAGGTTTAACAGCCAAATGTAACGCGTCATATCCACCATGCCAGCCACCCTCAAACTTGATGATTTTGCTTTTTCCAGTATAAGAACGTGCAAGCCTAGTGGCATATATTGCAGCTTCAGTGCCAGAGCTGCAAAACCGTACCATTTGAGCGCTTGGCACCATCTTGACCACTTGCTCTGCCATAGCAATTTCGAGTTCATGACACACACCATAATGTGTTCCGCGTTCAATCTGCGCCTTAACGGCTTCTTTTATGTTCGAGGGATTATGCCCCAGAATATGTGTATAGTGGCCCATCCAGAAGTCTATGTAAATGTTGCCATCTATGTCTCTTATTTTGCTCCCTTTTGCCCAATCAACATAAAAAGGGTATGGCTCAAAGTAGCGGATGAAGTACGATACGCCTGCAGGCAAAACATGCTTGGCACGTTCATGAAGTTGCTTTGATTTAACAGTTTTCGAAGCATAATCTTTTTGCATTCAACTTCAAAGCTCCTAATACCAAGCTTTATTGGATGTTAATTTAAATACTTACTTCAAAAGATTTTACAGTGCACAATCTGAGCGAAAATAAATCGTGCTTGAGCAGTTTTTTGAAAGCGTATGAAAATATCTATACTTCAATGCGCGCGTGTGTTCTCTTAGGCTTTACAAGAAGGAAAAATGTGAGGAAGATATATCTGAATTCATTGAATTTGCGTTCTCGAGTGAGGACTTGCATGGTACATACAAGGCAACGTGAAAAACTCATAAGGAGTGTTAAGCAATAGCCCAGCTTCATAGAAAAGCATAAGATATCTCTAATATAATTCTAATATAATGACTGTTGAACGAGAGATTCTAATCGCTGTGCTGAAGCTAACAAAAGATAGCCCAATCAAGTATTCATTAATCGGTAAAAATGCCAGAATCCCCGCCCAAATGGCGGAAAGCTTTCTACGAAAATTTGCACACGCCAATCTCGTTAAATGGAAAGGAAAGATAATTGAAGCTGCTCCACATCAACGAGTTAGAATTGCGGTTCAAGCCATAAAGCTCGGCGCAGATTTTGAACGCGTTTGCAGACTGCTGGAATGGAAAGAGTTCGAAAGCATTACAACTACGGCTTTTGAAGCTTACGACTATTGTGTTGTAAATAATTTTAGGTTTAAGGGAAAAAATGGGAAACGATGGGAAATCGATATCTTAGCCTACAAACAACCGTTAATAGCCTCAGTAGATTGCAAACACTGGAAACACAAGTGGACAAGAGCGCCAATCACAAGAATGGTAGAGCTGCACGTGGAAAGAACTGAAGCCTTTGCAGATATCTTACCCAGCCTCTACGCCAAAGTCAAACTAGGCAAATGGAAGCACACAACGGTCATCCCAATCATCTTATCCCTTTTGTCAAGTCCCTTTAAATTTCACCGCAGCACACCTATAGTTCCCGTGCTAAAACTGCAAAACTTTTTAAATGAACTGCCAGCTCACATGAATTTATTAACACACTTTCCTCAAAAACTGACGAAAGTTGATAGAGAAATAACAGAATACTAGCAATGTATCATCCAAAAGTTCTCTTGCGACGTCAATTTAGCGTAAAACACGGCAAAAACATAATCATGCTTGGATTTCAATACAATTTTTTTTTACAAAATAGTGACAAATCCAGCTTTCCATTATTAACTTGCCCTTCTTGTCAGTACAATCAGTCGAGGGGAACCTTGCTGAAAATCTTGCTCTTCATAGCCTCCATAAACTTTCTCTTTTGCAAGTCCTGCTTTTTCCAACATTTTTTGCAATTGCGGGAAAGAGTATAATCGTAGGTTATGGTCGAATGTTCTTGATTTGCCAGTGTTCTTATCTAAGATAAGCCATTGCGAGTGGAGTTCCAACCCTTTAGCGTCTAAAGTACGTCTTTCCATCATGTAAAAATGAGTGAATTCTCCCCAATCTTTCTTCTGAAAAACCTGCAAGAGATATTCGCGATTCACAATATCCATCAAGAATGGGCCATCTTGTTTAAGTGTTCTTACAATTTCCTTTAGGCTTTTCATGTCTTCTTTTTCTGAGGGCAGGTAGCCGAAACTTGTAAACATGTTGATTATAGATGCGAAGGTTTCCGACCGGAATGGCAGATGCCGCATTTCGCCCCTTACTAGTGGAAAGTGAACGTGTTTTTCCGTCATCTTTTCTTTGGCAATTCTAAGAAGATTTGGCGATATGTCGAGTCCTATTATATTCCATCCTTTATTGCGGAGAAGAACTGAGTGGCGGCCTGTGCCACAACAAAGATCCAGAACTAAACCTTCTGCTTTCACAACGTTTTCAATGAATTCAACTTCTTTTTCCGTAGACCGAGCGTCTGCTATTTCTGCCCAGTAATCATTCAATTCATCAAAAAGTGAAGTAAACCACTCCTGCTTGTTCATGACTGAGCTTTCCATCCTTTCTCCAGCTTAAAGTTTCCTTTGTCCCGTTTTAGAATGCGTTCTTGATCTTGAAGTCTTTGCTTTTCCCAATCTTCCCATGGTATTTGGCGGAAGATCCATTTTTTTCCTAGGTGAGCCGCTAAAATGGCATGCTTAAATTCTTTAGAACCAGGTATGAGTTCGTCGAGAAATCTGAAGAGTTTGTCGACTTGTTTCTTTGGAAAGTAGGCGTAGTAATTGGCGTTTTTTACTTCGAAGGCATAGACATGCTGATCTTTGCGAGCGATTACGTCAGGAAGGGGCTGGAGGCTTGGGTTGCTTACAGGTACTCTGACAGCGTTGTAGCCGCTTTTTTGTAGCTTCTTGACCAAGACTGTCTCGCTATAGAACCCTCGTCTTCGCCATTTCCTCAAATCAGCTATCTTTAGAGGTTTTCCCATTGTTAAACGCACTCGAGAACTTTCTGTTAATATTAATTGTAACGTAGGAAAGTTATATTTTTCCAACGAACAAGTTTCATGTTGAAAACACGCCATTTGTCACTTTTTCTATTTTTTCCTTTCTAAAAGTAGATTTCTAATGAATACGCCCCATCCAAATTCTGTATTCATAATCTATTTCAGAACCTAAGACAATAAAGGAGTCAGATTCAAAATAGGTTAGATACATGCCAAAAAAAGTAAAAGACATCATGATTCGAGACGTGAAGACCGCAAGCACAGAGGACACTGTTCTAAAAGCTGCAGAAGTAATGAATCGATACGAAATTGGCTCTATAGTAGTCACTAAAAATGGAAATCCTGTTGGGATTATAACTGAAAGGGACATATTGAAAAGAGTAGTTTGCAAAGAGAAGGACCCAGCAAAAACTAAAACAATCGAAGTTATGTCAAAACCGCTTGTAACGGTAAAACCTCATGTAACAATCACACGCGCCACACGAAAAATGGTCAAGCAGAAGGTCAAAAAATTAGTAGTGATAAACGCTGATCACTTAGTAGGCGTATTAAGCCTCACCGATCTAATATCACTGCTAGACACACAGAAGCCGATAGACAAACTTTCTCTGAAAGGCGCCTCAAAACGCGTGAAAAGAATTTTTGAAATATACTATGATCCTAAAAGACAGATACGCAAAAGATGCCCTCTGACAATGGGTAAGGGAATATCAATTAGCTGTATAGGTTCAAAGTGCATGTGGTACGTCACAGACAAATGTGTGTTCCTGAATTTGATTGAAAAAATCTCTAATTAGAGAAGAAATATCTTGTCACACCTATAGTTCTATGTAAGAGTGAAGAATTCTCTGCCCTAATGCAGAAACTTGCATTTTTGCACACAACACCATGCCCTAACCAGCTAAAAATACGAGTTTGGAATAGCCGAATCTTATTTTTCTACTTTGGCTTTTTTCCTTCTAAGGACGCGGTCTAAGAGTCTATTGATTATTGAGTCGTAGGTTTCACCTTTCTTTCCTACACTCTTTAGTACGTCTCTGGTTTCTTTTCGAATTTTTATGCTTGTTAATTCTTTCCCCATACTTTTTATCCCCTATTATGCCTCTCTCTCTATTGAGGATAACGAGTATTAACATTTACGCTTTTCCAACGTTTTTCGCGGCCTCTTAAAATATAGTTACGAAAATCTACGGACTTTACCAAAAAATACTCAGAAAACACAAGTTTGCGTAACTCGAGCAAAGTTGCGCGAAAATACTGCAAAAGTGCAGAAATTGGAAAAAATATACAGGTTATGCAATTGTATCCACACCATAGATAAATTTCCGAGCATCGAAGATTAGAGCCAAGACTAAACAGAATCCCACTGAAATCAATGAGAAAAATGAAAGAGAATGGAATATGAATATGGAACACGGAGGGCGTACAAAAAAGTAGAGAATTTATGAGACAGGAGCAAGCCAGCAAATAGAACAGTAAATCAACAATACACTTTTTTTTCTGTTATGCAGGGTATGCTTTTGTATCCAGACTCAAATTGCTATGGTTCAATCTACTGTCTCCTATGAGGTACTGGTTGTTCAGCTCATCAGTCCGGCAGAAAAACATGCTGGTGATGTAATATTTCATTGCAAATACTTATATCACCCACATCACCGATACTGCCATGGCTCACATTAAAAACTGTAAAATACGCGCTGTTTTGCCCTACCTCTATTACTTCAAAAGCATATGGTCCAAGCAAATGCCTCAAAAAGGGTTTCTTTTTTCGCAGGTTTTACGGCGAAAATTGTCAGCATCACCACAGAAATCACACCTTTCGAAAGAGAGGAAAGTATACAAAAGCATAACCGTCCACGGCTTCAACTTGCAGAGTCAAATAGATTAGACGCTTTTGCGTGCACCCTTACTCTCGTTAATGTTCTACTGCATGATTTCGTCGTGGAAAAGCTTCATCGGGTCTTTGATAGAAGGTCCTCCACGAACAACGATAACCATCTTTTTGACACCAAATCTTTTTACCTGCTTAATTTTTCCTCTTATGTCATCTAAGTAGCCAACAAAATTAGTCTCTCAAGATTTGTTGCTTGTTAAGTTCTTGGTTATGTTGTTTGGCACGTTCAACTATTTGACCAACGATTCCATCTAATTATTCTTGGCTACTAACAAAAGTGTGCACGTTGAAAGTAGAAATTTCAAATTCTTTTGGGTTCCTATTGTACTTGTGAAGCTTGGAAATAATGAAATCAGTTCTCTCCCTTAGTTCATCGATGCCTCTTTGAGAAATGCTGATTCCATCAGCTTCATGACAAGCAATCGTGGTGCGCGCTAGGCTGCTTAGAAATTAATTATGTGGCTTCTTTCTCCTATTCGGGAGGGTTCTTTGGTTTTTTGTGAGTGCTTTTTTGTTGAACTTCAGTTTTCGTGGGTTCTTGATGTCTCGTTATCATGGAATGATGGAGAAAAACCCGTTAAGGAAGTCAATGGTGAAAATTCGACTATGTTCAAGACTAAAGGAAGAAACGGGTCTTGGACATAGTTAAACAGAGGTTACTCCTCTGCCTTGACGACCTTTTCCAGTTCGTCAATAGCCTCCTGCTCCAAATCTCGCATTTTCAGCAGGAGATTAGCAAATCGGCGTCGCCCCTTCAGAGTTGAGAAAAGTTCGACTATGGGCCGTTCCTTTTCGTGTGCACGCCACAACAAATTGGTACCCCATTTATCAGACTCTGGTGGAAAAACTATCTGTATATTGGCATCAAATATCCCTATTAGTTGCTTATAGCATTCTTCAGCAGCTTTTACATGACCTCTGCTGGGGGGAGAGAATTCGTTAGCTATCTTCTCAAGATATTGAATCGCATAACTTCGGCAAAGATGGAGTACATCAAGTCTCCAAAATATCCAGTGTTCCAGCAGCTTGTACACGTTCTGTTTCGGATCTATTCCTGTGGGGATCATTCGGACGTGCGTTTCATATGCAACAAGCCCATATGCCCCTTTCTCCTCCCCTGCCTTTATCCCTGTTTTTGACATCTGAATGGCACAGCGTAGAGCACCTAATGCCGTTTCACGGTTAGACAACTTCTCCTTTGACTTCTCTCCAATAACGAGTATATAATGCAGGTGTTCCGGTCTTAGCGATACATATTCCTCCTCCGGCTTGAAGGCGTAGCTTCGACCAAGGAATTCTTTCTTTTCCTGATCGTATCCAGCAAGGATGGCGAAGTGCCCTCTATGCGCCACTGGACTTCATTCTACACACACAACAGGTCTATCAGCATCGATGGACTGGACAGCGGCTTTCCATAAAAGCTCATGCGCTGTCTTCTTGACCATAGTATAGTTTCGACCGATAGCCTCGAAAAGATTTGCGATTCCTGGTTCTACATAGTCCGGAAATAGGAAAACGGACCCACCCATCCCAGATCCTAAGCTTTCAGCACGCCAACCTATGTAGAAAGCAGCACATGATGTGCCTGCTAAATAGACTTTTGAGTATTTCTCTCCCAGGTGGTTGAGACACAGTTTGAGGACTGAAACCACTGTAAGATCGTCTGTTTCATCGCCAATGCCTCCCCAGATAAGATTAGGTATACCTTCTATCACCCGCTTCTTTGAACGATTGTATGACGCCATCTTTTTATCTTCCTCTCCTAAGGTTGTTTCCTTTCAGGATCAAAGCCAATTAAGTGGTCATTGACATGTACAGAGCTAAATTTATATTCTTCTGCTAAAAGAGCAAGATTTCTAATCTCTGGATAAGCATAGGCGGTTCGAATATAATAACCATATAAATTGGTTTAATCTTTGTTATATTTCTTAAATATTCTTAGCCGATAGAAGTTTCCTGCCACATTTTTTGCAGACAACTGCCATCCTTTCATTTCTTGTTCCACAGTACGGGCAATGTAGTAGTGTACGTACGTGTTGTTTTGCACGATAGACTACAATATGGAGCGCTTCGTTGCGCCAACTAGGATAGATGCTCATCAAATCTCTAGATAGATATGCGTCTCTACATTACTAAAACCTTTTTGTGCTAGCATATGTTGCGCGAGATTGCCATATTGATAAATTCTTATCCATGTTTTAGGGATGCTTAGGCTACTTTTAGTTAGCAGCAACAATTTTATTCTATTCTTTGCAAATCTCTGTCTCGAGGTATTGATAGTTGAAAGTTTTTAATCAGACCATGGAGTTCTCTACTAAAGGAGAAATAGACTTCATAGATCTTACAGAAGAAGTTCAGGAAACAGTCTTTAAATCCCAAGTGAAAAATGGTATAGTCCATGTTTTCGCTCCCCACGCAACTGGAGTAATAGTTCTCACGGAGCACGACTGGAATCTACTGAAAGACATCAAAAGAATGTTAGAAAAATTGATTCCAAAGCAAACATCGTATAGCCATCCATCAAACGCCCACTCACACCTTCGCTCCATGTTCCTTCCTCCCGACAAAACGTTACCCGTAATTGATGGAAAACTGGTCCTAGGGACTTGGCAGTCCCTCCTCTTTGTGGAGACCGATGTCCATCCGAGACGAAGAACAGTGATAATTCAAGTGCTCGGAGAATAGATATACAGGTAAACTTGATTTTTTGCCGTTTCTGTAAATATACGTTTCATCTTCGCTCTGATTCCGAACAATAAAGCGCCTTAAGATAACAAAAAATGGCGCTCAAAGCCGCTTGTTAAACATACATTTTAACACATAAAGTTAAACTATGTGATATTCGGGATTCTTTCGCCACTTAGAAAGGAGAAACTTGACCTTTACGTCAACTTTTGAGCCAGTAGTCGACTAATGATTGAATAATTCGTTATGCCATAAGTTAAGGGAAGTTAGGCAGGTGAAAAATTTTAAAGCATTAATTTAGCTTATAAAGTTCGGCTAAATTCGTCGAAAAATAGATCTTCTACTTGTGTGTTCAATAGTCTTGTATTTGCCAAATGATTCTTACGTAATCTTTGATAAGTCGTTGTTTTTGCCGTTTGTCTTCCAGAGCATCGATACGTCGCCGTAAATGAAATGCGCGGCGTTTCAGTTTTTTAATGTTCAAAAAAATCACCTCTCTCGACAATGAAATTTGGTTGAAGAGTGCGTTTCTCGCTAATAAGTGTTGTGTTGCCAAAATATATGCGGGGTATATAGGTTCTTACGTCTTCGTTTTGCATATAGAAATAAATAATTGCGTTAAGATCTACGTTTTCCAATGATAAATAATGCAATCTGAACTCAAAAAGTTGATTAACCTTGGCGAAAGCAGCCCTCATTACCAACTTTTGAACATGAAAATCGAAGAAGTGATGAAGGATTATACTCGTCTATCAATAAAAATCGATAAGAGACACATTCAGTTCCTAAAAACAGTTCACGGCGAAGTTATAGCAAGTTTAGCTGATTCAGTAGCGGTGTGGGCAATCTACGGCTCAAATAATCTTAAAAGCACTCTTGTAACCATAGAGATGAAGATTGATTTTTTGAAACCTATAAAATCGGGCAACTCATTGCTGAGGTTAGAAACATCCATAGAGGCTCTAAAATTTTTGTAAGCGATGTAAACGTTAGAAACTATAAAAATGCTCTAATTGCAAAGAGTTTTTTGACTTATTATCTAGTAAAAGATGAAAGTCAACACAAACTTGACATATGCCTTCAATAAGCTTTAGTTTTTTTTGGAAAAAAACTGCAGTGAAATTTTTTTAGTCTATGCATGAAGACGATCGACACGTACTTGCTTCTTCTATGGAACGCTTTGGCACATGCAGGTTCTACACTTTCTACATGCCACTTTTTCGCTCAAATTGCTGCTCGTAAATTTCTCTAACTTTCTGTATAGTATCCCCCTCTTCAAGGTTTTTGTCATCGCGAATTCGAGTAATTCTGGCAAAACGAAGAGCCATGCCACATTTGTATTTTGGGCTTCTTTGAATTTCATTATAAGCAACCTCTACCACTATTTTTGGCACAACAATAATTTTGTACCTTTCATCTTTGATAGTCAACTCTTTTAGTCGTTGGGTCATTCTGATGATTTCAGCGTCAGTTAAACCTTTGAAAGTCTTTCCTACAATCAACAATTCGCCACTCTTTATGTCTCGAGCAGCAAGATAGTAGTTTGAAAGCCAACCATGCCTACGTCCATATCCATACTCTGCCGCAACTATAACCAAGTCTAGAAACTCAAGAACCTTTTTAATTTTAAACCATCTTTTTCCACGAACTCCCGGTGTATAGAGGCTGTCAACTCTTTTCGCCATCAAACCTTCGTGTCCAGCTTCGATGGCTTCTTCTAAAAATTTTTCAGCTACTCTGATATTTTGAGTGACAATTTGTTTCGTTAGAGGGATTGTCCGTATGACGTTGGTTAGTTTTTTTCTTCGCTGTGTGTAGGTTTCATTAATGAAGCTTTGACCATTAATATATAGTGCATCAAATAGGTAAAGCTTAACTGGAATTTTTTCAGCTGTGAATTGAATTTTACGGATTCGCCTGAAACGCCTCATTAAATGTTGAAAAGGCATAGGACTTCCATTTTTACCAACAGCGATGACCTCGCCTTCTAGAATGGCTTCGTTTGCCTTAACCTCACTTTGGATAAGTTCAACGATTTCCGGGAGGCTTTCTGTTACGTCTTTCAATCGCCGACTGAAAATTTTCACAGCGTTTCCTGACTTGTGAATTTGAATACGGGCTCCATCCAACTTGTATTCTAACGCGGTCTGTCCGTCATGCTCCTCTAAAGCTTCAGCAACCGTTGCAGCTGTCTGGGCCAACATAGGTTTTACTGGTCTGAAAACTTCGAGTTCTAGTTTCAACAAGCCTTCTTTTCCTTTGAACTTTGCTATAGTGGCAACTTTGCCAATGTCGCCTGTAAGCATACTTGCTGTTTGAACAACGCCAAACGGGATGTTGAATGCTTGTGCTACTGTAAGCTCCATTAAGCCTTCGTGGAAACCAGTCCGCATTTCGCCAATTAAAACTTTCACGACGTATTTAGCCTCGAGCGGTGTTGCTGAACCTAGCAGTGTTTCAAGCAGTCTTTCTTTCTTTTCTCTTGAGCCAGTTCCCGTTGCCTCTGCGATGGCTTCGAAAGTACGCTGCACTTCAAGTATTGTTAATTGCTTTTGGAAAAGCATAGCTTGTTTCCTAATTTTGCCTTCTTCGAATATAATTCTGGTCGCGTCGCCTAAATCACCAGTTTTACTAAAGGCTTGAGAAAACATGTTGTTGTCAATATTGGTTATTTTTCGTATTGTTGTGCTAATGGTCATCCAACTAATTTCTAAAACACGTTGATCGCATCTTGGAAAGACTCTACCCATAAGCATTGATATTGCGGGTTCAATCTCCTCGGTTTCAAGTTGTAGAATGAATAAAGCAACCCAGTTGACCATAGCCTTACGTTTTGTTGTTGACTCTAGCTTTTCGCAAAGCTCTGCTAGAGTTCGGAATAATGTTGGCATATGAATCGCTTTAGAAGAAAAGATAATTTAAGGGAAGATAAGCGTTCCCAGTTTAAAAAGTGGCCTTTTAGAATAGTTGCGATGCAAGTTTGTCTTTGACTTCCTTTATCTTCTTCTGCAACTTCACAGCTTCTTTGCTTTTCTCTTTTTTCAACCCTTTGTAGCAGTCTAGAATATATTCTAAGGCACTGACACCGAAGCGGTCGAACCCTTTTTGAAAAGAAATGTCAGCAGACTTGTTGAAACGTTCAATAGCGGTTTTATATTTCTTTAGCATGAAACTGCATTCACCAGCCTTGAATAACATGTTTGAAGCGTCGAAGAAATTGCCCTTCTTTTCGTAAAGTTCTGAAGATTGAAGGAACTTTTCTGCAGCTTCCTCGTATTTCTCGGTCTCGTATAAAATGTTGCCTTGCTTGTGAAGCTTAATTGGATCTTCTTTTTGAACACTCATCAGTTTTTCACCCGCAACTTTTTATTCATTTACCTCTTAGTGTTTTAAATGTTTCCGCATGGGCATACACGATTTTGAGAAATAAATGCAAGGTATCAAAGCTTATATGTGTATGCTCTAAACGGTTGGTTCGTGATAAATGCATGTTTGGAATGATGGAGACACTGAGAAAACAGTTAACTAGTCCTAGCAGATTTTTTAGCGGTGTGCGAACCCAAGACTGGAAGTCCGCTTTTGTTTTCTTGTTATGGATGAAAATTTTCATTTCTGTTGTCACGCCTATCGTTAATTATCTTGGAATAGATACACTCTACAAAGCTAAAGAATGTGGAGCCATAATTGTTTTGGTTGTGTTTGTAGCCTTGAACTTTGTTGGAATATTCCTTTTAGCTACGACGGTGGGTTTTTAATCACCGAGGCAGCTCAAAACTCAGCCAAGGAACAGCGATATTTCCTTAAAAAGCTACCCAAGAAAGGAACCTATACGCTGATAATCCTTGTATCAAACGAACTAAAAGTAAATGTAGGAAAACTCGGCATAGAAACGTTCTTGCCAGGATACTACGTTTACACAGGTTCTGCCCTCGGAAAAGGTGCAACTAGTTTGCCAAACAGGCTTGCAAGAAATCTTAAGACTTTGAAAAAGAAACATTGGCACATCGATTTCTTACTCTCCAAAAAAGAGGCTAGCATAGAGGCTATAGCTGCTGTTTCAGGCAAACAGAATTCTGAGTGTGAGATAAATCAATTTATCAGAAGCCAAATGAAGGCAAAGGTTCTAATTCCAAAATTTGGTGCGTCTGATTGCAAAAACAACTGTGAGAGCCATCTTTTGTATGTTGGGAATAAGGCTATTAAGCGCAAAATTTGTGTTTTGTTTGAAGGAAAGTTTGGTGAAGACAGCACTTTTTTAGACCTAGGGGAATAGTGTCAAATTAAAAAAGTTCTATAATGACTTTGAACGGTATAATGCGCTTTAAGTAACATAGTTACTTCTACAGGGACCATAAGTGGAGATTTCTCTGTGGATCAAGTTCCCTTGTAAGGGATCCGCTTTCCGCCGCAATTAATACAAGCTCAGCCGTTGCATCAACTAAACATCCTGGTAAAACATGACCACCAAAAGCATTGGCATCGACGTCACTGACCACTATATGCCCATGAACAACAAGTTCAGCCTTTTCTTTGACGGAAATGTTTCCTATACACGACACTATTTCCAAAGGACCAGTTTTTTCAATAGGTATATACTTCCCTTCTTTGTAGTAACCCAAAACTGCCTTTTTCAATGTGCCTATAAGGAAAAAGAAGCCGGAGTTAACATTACTATGCTTAGCTGCCAAAGCAATAGTCTCAAGCAAATCCTCATTTTCAAAGAATCTAGCAAAAACCGCCTTTTCGATTTTGGATTCAACAATTTTCATAAGAATATCTCTTTGTGGAATGCACAGCGCTATAGCATTAAAAGCTTTTGGAAAATGTAGAGTCATAAAGTCATTTTAACATGAAATAGAGAAGCACCAATAGCAAAGACTTCATTAAAGCATCACAATTAATCAATTTCTAGAAGGAAGTGCACAAAATGCCTTAACGAAGACTTAAAAGAGATAAGACACCCCAAAAATGAGGGCAAATACGTAACACTTATCTAAATTTCCTTTGAATAGCGTGCTGTGAGGAACCGATAGTGAAGCTTAAAGCAAAAATAATTGATTTGGAAATTGGCAAACAGATGGTCTTGCTTCACGAAAAAGATGCCCAAGAAATCGGAACTCTAGCTCACGATTGGGTAAAAATTATTTCTGGAAAACGAAAGGCTGTGGCTTTCGTTGACACAACGAAATCTTATTTAACGCAAGGAGAAATTGGGATTTTTAGAGATGTTCATAAAGAGTTTAAAGTTAAAGATGGCGTGGGAATATCTGTTTCTGTAGCGGAACCACCAGAGTCAATAAAGTTTATTCACAAGAAGATAGGTGGCGAACCTCTCAACAAAGAAGAATACTATACTATAATGCATGACCTAGTCAATTACAGACTTGACGAAGTGCAGATTGCAGCTTTTGTATTAGCCGAAGAGTTTCATGGCTTAACAATGGACGAAATTGAATACTTGACCCGCGCCATGGTTGACACAGGGAGTGTGATTGACTTCGACCGTTCATGCTATGACAAGCACAGCATAGGAGGCGTGCCAGGCAACAAAGTTACATTATTAATTGTTCCTATTGTAGCAGCAGCTGGATTGCTTATTCCAAAAACTAGCAGTCGCGCCATAACCAGTGCCTCAGGAACTGCTGACACAATGGAAGTACTTGCCAATGTTGAATTTGACGCCACTGAGCTGAAGGAAATCGCATCGAAGACATCTGGAGCAATTGTTTGGGGTGGAAAACTTGGCATCGCACCAGCTGATGACTTGCTAATTCGCGTTGAACATGCGTTAAACATTGACCCTTTTGGACAAATGTTGGCAAGTATTCTCTCCAAAAAACTCTCAGTTGGAGCGGACCATGTAGTAGTTGACATTCCTGTGGGAACAGAAGCAAAGGTTACTACAGTGGAGGAAGCACGAAAACTTGCCAAAAACTTTGTCGAACTAAGCGAACGCTTTAACATGCATCTTCAGTGTGGTATCACTTATGGAGGGCAGCCCGTCGGACACATGATAGGCCCGGCGTTAGAAGCACGAGAAGCACTAATCGCGCTGCAAGGAAAAGGACCTGCAAGCATAGTTGAAAAATCTACAGCATTGGCAGGCATGCTTTTAGAAATGGGGTTCAAAGCTCAACCTGGTCAAGGCAAGGATTTGGCTAAAAAAATTCTTGCTTCCGGAAAAGCTTTGAAAAAAATGCGAGAAATTATTGAGATTCAAGGAGGCAACCCAAGACTTCGATCTGAAGACATCGTCATTGGGCACCACACCATGGTACTTAAAGCACCTTGCGATGGGTTCGTGACAAACGTCAGCAACACCGCAATAACCACTATAGCTAGAGCAGCTGGGGCGCCCCGAGAAAAAGGGGCTGGAGTAGCGCTGCGCTGGAAGAGAGGGTACAAAGTAAAGAAAAACGACATTCTATTAGAAATCTACGCCGAACGAACATCGAAACTCAACACTGCATATAATTTAGCTTTGACTATGAACCCTGTCACTGTTGAAGGAATGCTTCTTCACAAGATCCCAGAATTTTAATGAGTAATTCTGGATTCTACTCAGGAATGTGGAAGAGTGGAACAACAAGTCGTCAATTATCTGAGAGAGGCGTAAAATCAAGATAGATATTTTATCAAACTATTTTTCCAACAGCAGATTCCTAGCGTTTTTGACCCATCGATTAGTGATTTTGGATGAAATCTGGAGTTGTTCCGCCAACTCTTCAGCAGAGGCTGCCGACAAATCTGCCACCGTGGAAATTCCTAGCGCTTTCAGTTGCTCAGCTCTTTTTTCGCCTATTCCTTTCACCCGTGTTAACTTTGTAATGGACTCAACTGTTGGAGAAGGAGTGATGAAATGTAATTTTTGTTTCTTAGGGCGCATGCTATAGCCAAAAATAAAGGATGTAGTTCCGAAAAGAGCCAAGACAAAGACAACCGCGCTGTAAATCAGCATCCCACCCAAAACCGCTTCTATGGCCGCCCTATCGAATAAGGCATAACCTGCCGCCACAAAGAGTATCACACCGATGATGTATAAGATGCAATCTGAACGCAATGTTTTTCCCCAATCGTGTTATCATGATTCCTTTTTAACGCATAAATAGCTTTTCTAATGTTCTGGAAATAAAAAAGGGAGAAGGAGGAGCTATTTCCCTACTACTTTGCGCGTTGCAATCTCAATGTCTTCTGATTTCACAGTTTTTCGCCCTGCGTGCATCGCATATTCTATGGCCTCTTTGGCAATTTTGATTCCAATATCTTCAAGGGCAACTGCTAACGCTTGTGCAGCACTTTCGCTCACTCTGTCCGCTTTGGCTTTTTTGATTATTCGGTGCATGGGTGCAATAGACAACTCTAAATCAGCCATTTAACCATCTCCGTAGCCTCTTTTTCTGTTTAAGCCAGTATTTAACCCTTATCCTTTCTTCTCAGACAAAATTCGTTCTATCCGTCTATAGCAATGCCTAAAAGCTAACAATAAACATTGAAAAGTCATGAGATTCGTGGATGTCCATCTACACCTGTCAGACCCGGAATACGAAGCACAGGTCGATGAAGTAGTAGAAGACGCCGAAAGTTCAAACGTTATTGCTTTGGTATCTAACTCGGTGAACTTTCAAACAAGTCTTCAGAGCATCAAACTCGCAGAAAAATATCCCACGCTTGTGTACGCTGCTTTAGGAATACATCCGTGGAATGTCAAGGAGTTATTGCCTGATGAATTAGAATGTATAGTAGACTTGATCCTTAACTATAGAAAGTATGAAAGAATGGTCGCGATTGGTGAGATAGGGTTAGATTACAAGTATTTGAAGGGGGAAAAAAAGGAACTCATGAGCAGGCAGTATGAAGTGTTTTGTGAGATGTTGCACCTTAGCGAAAAGCTTTCCTTACCTGCAGTAATTCATTCAAGAGGAAAAACCTCAGAAATCATGAATATACTCTCCTCTTACAACATCAAGAAAGTATTGTTACACTGGTTCAGCAATCCAGTGAAACTGCTGCCTGAAATTGTAGACCGCGGATATTATATTACAGAAGGCCCTGCAACAGTTTATTCGACCCACATACAAGACATTATTCGTCGAATTCCCCTCGAAAATCTGTTAACTGAAACAGATGGCCCTGTCAGATTCTTTAGGCTGCCTTTTAAAGGAAAGATGACCACACCTTCATTTATACCGCTGGTAGTAAATGCAATAGCAAAAATAAAAGGCAAACAGGAAGCGGAAGTGGCTAAACGGATTTTTCAGAACTTTGTGACCTTTTTCGAGATAGAACCGACATAACCAAATTGCTTTTATGGAAGCCATAATTATTAAGAGAACCAAAGAAGGAAACAGTTACAAGAGTCAAAAACACAGGGGATGAACAGAAACTTTGGGCAAAGTGCGGCAAGAGCACGTGAAGAAAGCTGCCCGCGAATTAGTAGGGCTATACCCGGACAAATTCAGTACCGACTTTCAAAGCAACAAAAAAGCAGTAGAATCTCTAGCTCAAACCTCTTCAATTAAGCTTAGAAACAGGATAGCTGGATATATTACCAGGCTGGTCTCAATTGCCAAAAAGGCAGAAGAAAGTGAAATGGAAGAAAGCGTTGAAGAGGACAAACAGTAGGAGCTCAAAGCTAAATGGCTACAGCAGGGGATTATAGAAAAGGATGGGCTCTCCGTTACCTTAGAGAAGCAAAAGCAGAACTTCTAGCAGCTCAGAAAACGCCTTCTATTGCATACAGCCTAATACTCGAAGCAATGAGGAAAGCGCAGGCAGCAATATACTACAGCTTAGGCGACCCTGCCTTCATAGAATCAATCGTATACCAAGCGTTTTATACCCAACAGCAGTCAACTGACGAACCTGTGCTTAAATGTCTGATTGAAATTGAGCGGACAATACAAAAGCTTTCTCGAACGTCTGATTTACAGCTTCCCAAGACAATCAAGCATGTTGATGATATTGTGCAAATTGCATCTGATATTGTCGAACTTTTTATTGACGAAAAAGATTAGTCTGGAATGAGAAGGTTGACTATTAGAATAGAAGTAAATCTTCTAGGTACTCTACAAGAAATAACTAAGAAAAGGAATGTTTCACTGGAATTTGATAGCTTTGTAGCCGTCAAAGATGTGATTTCTGAGCTAGCAACCTTTTTTCCATCCAAGTTTAAACAAGTTTTGATTGACCCTGAACTCAACGATCCTCGACCAAATATGATTATTTTGCTTAATAAGAAAGAGATTGGTGTACTTGATGGACTCGACACTAGAATTGAGGATGGTGACAATTTGGTTTTGATTCCAGTCTCACATGGAGGCTAATGGACACCCCCACGTGATAATAAGTCCCTCAGCTTGATATGTCAGATGCATGAAAAACTTCTCTCATTTTAACGATAGCATCAAATTCCATGAATTCGCCATTTACTATTTTCAGTTTTTCCTTTATTCTTTTTTTCTTTATAGTTATAACATTGTAAGAGTTACAGAAGAAACCACGAAGCTTTTCGCAGGACACGCTTCCAGCATGAATTACTTTCATATTTTGTATTTGCCATCGCCAGGGTCTGTGCCTGTGACCACACAATACGAGGTCTACTTCTGATTTTATTAGACTCCTTAGAACGTCGCCTGCATCTATAACAGTGATCTGGTCTGCACCCGTATCTGGGACAGGAATTATGTGATGGTGAATTGCTACTATCTTCAATTTATCTTGATGTTTTGCAAGCGTGCTTTCTAGCCAGAGGTTTTGTCTGTGGCCTACTTCTCCGTCGTCTCTGTCGGGTCTTGCAGAGCTAACCACAACAATAACAACATTTCCTACCTCTGTAATTTGTGAAAAGGAGAAAAATCGCCTAAAGAGTAGGTAGCCTGTAGAGCGATAGTCGTGGTTTCCGCTTACATAAATGACCTTCTCTGCTTTCAACTTTTTCAATTGTGCTGCGACGGTTTGGAATTCAGTCATTAAGCCCTCTTCAGTTAGATCTCCAGTTACTAGAACCACGTCTGGAGACATTGCGTTGATCTCTTTTAAAGCGTCTTGCAGTGTTTTTTTTCGAAACATTGAGCCACAATGGATGTCAGAAATTTGAACTAGCAACATGTTTTTGTTCATCCTTTTGACTATTTCATGGCTTCTTTTATAGATGTTTTTGTGCTGCAGCAATCTGCAAAAGCAGGTAGATGATGCTTATTCAGATGTTGGTGGAGATAGCTCCCACATTTTCCTCCCTTTTTTTTGTGTATCTTCTGAGGAAACGTGTGTATCAATACTAATTACCCGTTCATAAGTCATTTATGTTTAGCTTCTTCAGATTAAACTCTTAGTGGAACTATCATGAGCCAGGAATTTGAGGAACAGCAGAGGCTTGCATACGAACTTAAAGAGCAATTGAAATCATTGGAAGAAGAAGAAAAGAGTCTGATCGAGAGAGTAAAAATCCTCGAAGCAAAGCTGGAAGTTCAGAACTTGCTGGATAAGGTTAGAGCGAAGAGAGAAACAAATGGTCAGCTTCGAGACAGAATAAAGGAACTAGAAGAGAGACTGAAATCACGAGAGAAGCCCCCTATCCAAGCACAATTAGCATCACAACAAGAAGGAATACCAAGGGAGCATTTCTAATTAGACCTCTTGTGCATGTTGAAGAGTTTGACACTTTTGGGAAAATCTACGGAGTAAATGCAAAACTCCGTTTTTCAAGTCATTTTTGCTTTATCTTGCATGATCTAGTTGTTTCACTGTGTTCCACAATTGGTCTCCGATGTAATGGATGTTTTTTAGGATTTTTCCATGCTCAAGTTCTTTTGCCTTTTCTGTGCTATAGAGTGCTATGGCAATAGCTATGGGTTTTTGGTGGCGTTCGTCGGAGATTACGACAATGTCTCCTTTATTGAAGGCTCCTTCGAAGTTGACAATGCCGGGAGCCATAATATCTGCTCCATTGCATACGTATGGGACTGCTCCCATGTTTACCGTTGCTTTCGGCAGGTTTGACAAAAGCTCGTGAGATACAAGTGTAGGAAAGAGCTTGTTGTCTGACTTTACGAAAATTGGTTTTCTATTGATTAGAAATATTTCTTCATTGTTAGTTTTAGCAAGTTCGATAGGTGGCTTCAGCGCTGGTAGCTGTTTAGTGTGGATTTTAGCTCTTTTGAGGAATTCTGAGAGCAGCTTCTTTGCTTCCTTTTCTTTCAGGAACTGACGTTCGATTTTCGACACATTGTCACCAATTAGCTATTGTTACAGTAATTAAAAATGTTAACTTAACTGTTAGCTTCCTATTTCATATACATTCAAAGCGAGGAAAATTGACCATCAACTTAACCGGAAACTCACAGTAAAGATTGAAGCCCCAAAGATTTTTTAATTAAGTCCTTCGTGCAGGTCCGTGTGCGCTTATAGAAATTAGTTCCATAAGCTTTAAATGGTTTTTAAGGTTATAGAAATAGTAGCTGAGGGAGAAGGAGAAACAATGTGTGCGAACGCAGTCAAGTCGTTACGCTTGAGTGTTTTAGGTCTTATAATCCTAATGCTTTTTTCCCTCTGTCTCTTGAATCCCGTAAAAGCTGATCCCGCAGCCATCCTCAAGATTTCTCTCCCAGATGGCACATATGTCGGCCCCGATTCAGATCCATGGTTAAGCGAATGTTGGTTGTTAAACCTTACTGGGACATCCCAAACTTTTACTGTTAGAATTAACAACACTAGCGCTGCAAAAAGATCATACGACACACACCTCATTATTACCCTAAATGACATTGGCTACAATAACCTTGAAAATCTTGTTGTGAGTAGCATCCCTATACCGAAATCGGCATTCCGATACGGCTCTCCAACTCCATACAACCTTTGGACTTGGCCGTCAGGTGATGTTTATCCTACATGGTTTAACGATACCTATGTCAATATTGGAACTGTACCCCGTAAAGGATATAAGGAAGTCGTAGTTTCTGTAACATTTTCAAATACAACAGGCATTAGGATGCATTTTGATGCCTACGGAAGTAAAGTTAATCCCCCACCTACAAGAACCGGCGACATAACCCACAACTCCATTTCCGAAGATTCCACAGTTTTACTCCAACCCGGACCGCCAGCACCTCAACATCCAATAGCCAAGTTCTTTTATGACCCAGCTTATCCGAACACAGATGAGATAATAACTCTCAATGCTTCCGAAAGCTACGATCCAGACGGCTATATCGTTAGTTATAGTTGGAATTTCGGAGACGGAACCCCCGTCGTTATAGAAAGCGACCCAATAACCAATCACACTTACACGGCCTTTGGAAACTACACAGTAATACTGGTTGTCACGGATAATGACGGTCTGACAGACAACTCTACAGCAACCATAAGTGTCAGACAGCATCCCGTCGCTGCTTTCAGTTTTTCGCCATCTGACCCATTGGAGCATGAGGTAGTAACCTTCGACGCGTCAACTTCAACACCTGATGGAGGGATCATTATCAGCTGCGAGTGGAATTTTGGAGACGGAAACATCACGACAATCACCTCCCCCATCATAAACCACACGTATTCCACGTTTGGGAACTACACAGTCACTCTAAACGTGACAGACAGCGAGGGAAAATGGGACACAGAATCCAAATCGATTATGGTTGAAGCTTTGCCTATCGCTGACTTCTTGTGGTCGCCATTTTATCCCTACACATACGAAAATGTCACCTTTGACGCTTCAGACTCGACCCCTGACGGCGGGGTTTTAATCAGTTACGCTTGGAATTTCGGAGACGGAACCCCCGTCGTTATAGAAAGCGACCCAATAACAACACACCGCTACACTGCGAATGGAAGCTTTACAGTAACCTTAAACATAACGGACAGCGAAGGCAGATGGGATACAGAATCAAAGACAATCACTATTCGCCCCCGAAGGTACTATTTGACAGTGGAGACAGATCCAGATAACATCACAACGATTCTAGGTGAAGGCTGGTACGATGAGAGAACAAACGTCAGCCTGACAGCGCCGGAATTTGTTCAAGTCTCAACAGGTGTCCAATACAGGCTCAGCTATTGGGATGTTGACAACAACACAATTCCGGGAAATCCTATCGTTGTATATATGGATGCTAACCACACAGCCACTGCCCATTACGTCCTACAATACTACTTGATAGTAACCACAAATCCCAGCGGTGCCACTACTCCTTCTGGCGAAGATTGGTATGATGTTGGGGCATATGCACCAATATCCACAGATGAATTTATCGACATTGTGTTCGGTTTATCCCGTTACAAGTTCTTCGGCTGGACAACAGCCAACATGTCTGAAATAACTGATCCATCTTCTTCCTCGACAACAGTGTTAATGGATAAGCCTAAAACTGTAACTGCAAACTACGAGACCCAATACTATTTGACGGTTGAGACTGATCCATTAGGGATTGCAACAATTCCAGGCGAAGGTTGGTATGACGAATCTACAAATGTGACTCTTGCTGCACCTTCAGTTGTAGACTATAAGTTTCTCCATTGGGAGGTTGACACATTTCTGCAGGATGCGGGTGATGAATCAATTTCAGTAAGGATGAACATGTCTCATACTGCCATCGCTTGCTACGAAGAGATTATTATAGGAGGTTCTACAGTTTCTGTAAAGTCGCCTCTACTGCCCACATGGATAAGCCTAAACGTTATGCTCATTGCTGTCGTCTTTATTACGTCGTATTGGGTAAGAAAACGGCAAATGAGAACCAAATAGACATCTTGGAAATTTGGACAAAAAGTCAACGAACACTTGGTTAGTTTCCGCTTTGGAAGGAAAAAGTTTCTTCTTTATATTTCCGCGTGATAATGGAAGTTCTAATGCGAAGTACGCCCTGCAGAGGGGCCACGAACTGTGCAAGAAAAGAATGTAATTTCTCTTGGTCTTCAGCTACTATTTTTGCAATTATTAGTAATTCCTCAGAGAGCGAAGTGAAGACTTCTACTACCTGTTCTTGTTTTGCCAGTTGTTCTGCAACTTTTCCGCTTTCTTTCGGATTGGTAAAAACTGTTACAATTGCAGTAAGCAGTTTCACTCCGGCTTTTTTAGGGTCAATCATAACGCAATATCTTCTGATTACTCCATATCTCTCCATCCTCTTTATGCGGTCATATACAGTAGAGTGCGCCAAATTCAAGCGCCGCCCGATTTCTGTATATGTCTGCCTGGCGTTTTCTTGCAGAATTCTTAGTATACCCCAGTCTAAATCGTCAAGAATAACCAGTTGATTCTTAGTCTTCATAAACCGAACCTTCTCAAGAAAAAGTAGTCTTTGCATTTTTCATAATTTATCCTTTGCCATCGGTAAAATGTAGAAAAACTTGGCGGATTTCTGCAATTTTGCAAATGGTTAGTAAGAATTTGTTTCGGAAAACTGTTTGAAAAGCATGGAATGTTCCTACAATTTTATGGGCTTTCACTGTTGCAGCCACGGTTTTGCGAAGTTTATGTCAAATAGATTTAAATTAGACATTGAGAACTAGAAGATGGAAACTAGAAAATAGTTCTATAAGAATCTTCTAGTGATGTTTAGAATGACTGAACCTTCAGAAATGCCTAAGGTCTGGGATCTTTTGAAGCGTTTTAAGGAAACCTGTCGTCGCAGAGGTTGGAAAACCTCCGATTACGAGGATATAGTTAAGATAGATGACGAATACCATAATTTCATTGGAACGCGAACGATCCACCCATCTACCTTTAAACGAATTGTTACCAACAAGAAACGTGCCGTTCCTGAAGGAAAATCTTATCGCATAATAGATGTCTCTTATACCGCTTGGGTTTTTCAGCAGCCACCTTCAGAGCAATTAGTGGAAACTTTGATAGTGAATTCTGAGCTCTCCAAGAGAACAGCATTGTATGATTTAAGTGGGCTATATCAAGGCAAGCCACTCTGCTTAAAGTTGAATGAAACAGGCAGCCTCGTATTTGATGAATTTGAGAAATTTTTAACGAAAGCATATGGAGTAGAGACCAAACCACTTTACGGACCACGAACAAATGAACCTAAAACCTTTAAGTCAAAGCTTCTAAAAGCCTCACTTGGTTAAAATTGACATCTACGATGTTGTAATGCAAGCTAATGCCTATGGCAGCCAAGGGACTAGTATGCCAGATAGAAAATGGTTTTCAGGAGCAGACGTGGCGCCTTCCGGTGGCAATGTTGATATCTTTGACATCGTTTGCACATCTGGTCCATATGGATATACATGGGGAGGCACGCCTTAGATTCAGAAGATTCATATATACATCTTACTGAAACAATGATTAATGATGTCCCGTTGAGAAACGCAAGCTTTCTTAAGGAACATAGTTGATATTTTCTGCTCGGAGAGAGACTATGGCAAGAGAAGAAAAGAAGGACGAAAACGAAAAGATAAAGAAGCTTGCCGAGTTCAAGTCGATGCTTGAGAAGAAGATAACTGCAGCAAAGGTCGATTTGGAAAATTTCAAAATGCTTCTCGAGTTTGCCAATGAAACTCTATTGGAAAAAGGATTTAAAAGAGCAGAGATTACAGAGCTCAAACCTGCTAAGGTGCCTTCGTTGCCGCCTGTTGTGGAATATGAAACTGTGTTTCCTCTTAAAGCCGTGACAGGAGATCTTCTAGCGAATCTATACATGAGCAGAGATTCTATGCGTGTAACAATTGCTGAGGGCAAAAGATTTGACGTAAAAACTCCACCTTTTCAACAGTTTCTAGTTGAGCGTGTTCTAAAAAAAATGCAGGAGAAAGACAGTCAAGCTGCAAGTGAAGGCGAGATGGCTCCTGACAAGATTTTCTCTTACGAGATAATTTTGGACGGTGATGCCATTCGAGAGATCGTGATCAAAAATCTTACAGCTGATAGGCTGCGCGAGTTAAAGTCAAGCATCCGATGGACATTAGAGAAAATGTACGAAAAAATGAAAAAAAATGTTTAACACTTGCCCCTTCTATGTATGTCTATCAAAATAGATGATTCTATTTGTTTGGAAAGGCAAAAGCGTTTTCCAGAAGGCGTCGATCTCCCTTTTTTCCTTTTTGGATTCCTTTCAGGGCTTGTTCTCTAAGCAGCATCGGCTCGGCTATATGATATCTTCTGAAGCTCCGCGAAATGCGCATTAGAGATGCACGTCGCAAAGAGAACAAAGCGCCTTATGGGCAGGGCTCCTGCAACGTGGATGATGCGGCCTCGGGGACATGATGTCTACCAAAATCCCAAGATTAACGATATATGCGCGTTAACAAAAAGTCGCCGGGCGAAGTAGCCTTGGTTAAAATGGAGATATCTCCCGTCTCTTCTCCGATTTTTTCTGTCTAACTGCATCCACTCTGGTAAATCTTAAATGTTGAAGATGTGAAAAAATTGGGGAGGTTGGCGTGTATGCAGGTAAGCTTCAGAAGTAAGGATGAGACCTTGCTCGCAACTCTGTATGGGGGTTCATCTGTGGGGGTTGTTCTTTGTCCGCCGCATCCTCTGTACGGCGGCAGCAGGGATGATACTAGAATTGTTAGAGTTGCCAGAGAACTTGCGTCTCATGACGTCTCTGCTTTGTGCATGGATTATGGTGGTTATGGTAAAGGGGTCAAGGAGGTTCAAAATGTATTGGATGCGACTTCGTTCATGCGGAAAAGAGTTGATTCTTTAGGTCTTCTGGGATATTCTTTTGGCGCCGTAGTCGCGTCTAATGTAGCGGTTCAAGTTGAGACTAATTGTTTTGTTGCCATTTCGATTCTGAAGAAAGTGAATAGTCTAAAGGCGAACTTAAACTTTGATTGCCCCAAACTCTTTGTACATGGAAAACACGACAAAGTAGCGCCATACTCGGATTTTAAACAACTCTACAAAAAAGCAAGAGAAAGAAAAGAGAAACTTATTTTAAACACAGATCATTTCTACATGGATGACTATCCAACAACAATTGATTTAGCTTCAAAAAGTATATGTGAATTTTTCAAAGAGGCATTTTCCAAATGACCCGCGAGCCATGCTTTTTTCGCATCTTCTTCAGAAAAACGGTGCTGGGGGGGATTTGAACCCCCTATCGAGTGGAGACATCACCCCCCTAGCTTAAGGTGGCAAAGGTGCAATCACTGATGTTTTCCTGAGCAGGTCAGCCTGATATAACAGTTAAAGAGCTTCTAACAACGTTTCTGAGGTAATCTATAAAAAGTAAAGACAATAAACACTTAACAAGTGTTCATAGATGCACACGAGGCTGGCTGTTCTATAAGTATTCATCAATTCTATTTTTGCCATTTCTTTGCATGTCTTCTATTAACGTGAAAATGCATGGTTCATCTGGCGTCGGGCATTCCATTGCGGGATGATACAGACATTTTTTCTTCCTTGCATACTTGGCATTGTTTATATCCTTCTTGATGCCCTGCATGGCACATTCACTCATGCAATTATACATGTTCTTGTTGAAAGCTAACACTCGAATAATTAACAATTGCGGTTTGGTCACCGTATTTATGCGGAACTACTTCAACCATGCTTTGACAAGCGACTTGAAAACTCGGGCATGCATACTGCAAAGGCGGAGTATGAGTTTGCGTTATTGCAGTGTCTTGGATGTAGTTGTGGGGGCTTTCAAAAGGACAGAGACACACCTAGCCCTCCCCCCTACCCTTTTCTGCGGGCACTGAAGCTTTGAAGCCTAGCAACATAATATTGATTCCAGTTTCTGCGTGCGCATAGCTTGTTTGTCACTCATTTGATAGTTTCTTTATGAGGCTTTGGATATGATCTTGAGGAAATACTCACCAAAGAAAATTTCAGTCAGTCTGATAGCACTGTAGCTGGTTCAGATTTAGAAGACGATGCAGTTCAAACGTTACGTAATATTCTCAAAGACCTGACCAAGCAAGAAGTGTCTCAGCGGCGTACTTATACCTCTCTAGATCTGTCGAAGTAGACGCTTTTGCCGCTAGCGGAGAGAGGTATCCCCATAATGATGTGGGCTTCCGGCAGTAATTTTAGTCTCTTTGCTGCGGTTCCAACCCGATACATTATTCGGTTGTCTACGTTAAGGAGATTTGCTGTTTTTGCTGCTGAGCCCAAGGCTATACCCAAGTCTAAGGCTTTAAACAAACATGTAGGTCCCACAAAATCTTGACCCTGCGTTTTTTCCGCTTTGTTGAAGGCTTCGCAGGTTGTGTAGCCACATGCGCCGCAGTTGATACTGAGGGATTTTGGTCCTTTTACGCCGATTATCAAGGCTGCTTCAGAGTCGCGTAAGTTTTTGCTGTCTCGTCTGAAGGCTTTGATGTTCCTTTCTTCTGCAATCTTGTCCATTTCTGCTGCAATTTCATCTTTTTCTTTTCCATAGACTATCGCCATAACTAAGTCATCGATTCCCGCTGACTTGGGTGCGGTTCTTGCCGAGACCATCATTAGTTTTGCGGCCTCTAGAATTCCTTCCTTTTCTCCTTCTCTGCGAATTATAGGCATTTTCTTTCCTTCTCACGGCAAGCCTGCTACTGCAGGTTCGAAAATGTTTTTCATTAAATCTGCGATTTTGTCTAATTGACCCGTAAATAATGCCATCGAAACAAATGTTAAACCTGCCAATAGAATAAGGGAGCCTATGATTCTTTTTTCTGAAATCTCCATAGATTCCCCGCCTCAGATATACTTCTTCAGCTTATTTTCAATTAGCAGCTTCGGGGATGCTCCAACTATGCGGTCCACTTCTGTTCCGTTCTTTATAATTAGCAACGTTGGAATTCCCATTACACTGAACCGTGTAGCTGTTTTCGGGTTTTCATCTACGTTAAGTTTACCAAAGACTATTTCGCCAGCATGCTCTTTAGCTAGCTCGTTTATGATTGGAGTAATCATGTGGCAGGGTCCACACCACGGTGCCCAGCAATCTATGACCATTAGCGGATGTTCTTTGATAGCCTTGCCGAAATCGGCGTCTGTTACTGTGATTGGGCTAGAGATTTCATCGCCGCTTTTTGATTTTTTCATCATTTTTTGCATTTTTCTTGCCTTGATTTTTTCTAGTTCAGTGTCTTCTTTTTCTCCAAACAAGTGACCATGCTCCTTCATTATACATTTATTCATTATTACTGCTACTTCAGCTTTTTGAGCTTTCTCTGCAGCTTGCTGATTAGTTATTCCGAGTTGCATCCAGATTAAATAAGGCTTTCCATGCTGCTTTTTCAGTTGGATCGCTTGGTCTATTACAGGCGGCACATCTTCTGAGGATCTGAAGATGTCAACGATTTCTATAGTTTTTTGCGTTTCTGGTGGTATGTCCAGTAGGGTTTTGCAGGTTTTTTGTCCTAGGATTTGTTCTGCGTTAGGGTTGACCGGTATGACGTTGTAGCCTTTTTCTTGTAGATATCGGGCGACTTGGTGGCTTGCTTTTGTGGAGTCTTGGGAGAGCCCGACGATGGCTAAGGTTTTATATTGTTTTAGGATTTGTTCTATGCTGGCTCGATTCAACCTTATGTTGCCTTCTTTTGAGGCACTGGTGGTTATTGCAGTACTAAAGACTTTAGATTTCTCTATACGCGGCTCTTAGATTAAATCGGCCGCTACAACCCACAAATTAGCTGCCAATAGGCGTCATATATCACTTCGAGTGTACGTGCTTTGAGATTAGATACAGTCAGGATTGGCTGAAATCATTTAGGATAGTTGCCATAAATTTAGTTCCCTTTATAAAGCCATCTATGGTCAGGTTTTCGTTTGGAGCATGACCTTTCGCATCTGCGTGACTGCAACCCGCAGAAACAACGGGGCAATCCAACCAGTTTCGGAATAGATGCATAGGTCCTGAACCTGCACTAGTAGGATACACAACAGCTTTTTTCTTATAGATTTTTTCCGCCGCCTGAACAACAACATCTACAAACTTGTCGGTTACGGGAGTTTTTGCTGGCTCAGTAGAACCATGTTCTATAGCTTCGACATCTCTGAAACCAGTTTTCTGCAAGTGGTTGACAAGCTTCTCTAGAATTTCGTTGGGCATCTGGTTGGGCACAAGTCTAAAGTCAAGTTTCACCATAGCTTCCTTTGGTAAAACTGTCTTCGAGCCGTGCCCCGTATAGCCCGTGAGAAAACCATTAATTGTGCATGTGGGACTGTAAAGCAGTGCTTTCTTTGCTTCTATCCCGGTTTTCCCGCGTAAAAACTTTTTTAACCCCAAAGTTTTCTTTAGTTTTTCTTCTTCAAGCGGAATGTCGCTCAATAGTTGGAGTTCTTCTTTAGAAGGCTGTTCAACGTCGTCATAAAAGCCTTCAATTAGTATATCTCCGTCTTTGTTTTTCAAACTGTTTAAAGTCCAGACGAGGCGCCACGCAGGATTTGGAATTAGCGGAGCATTTGCAGAGTGAACATCCCTAGACGCACCTTTAGCTTTTAACTCAACCGACAACACACCTTTGAGCCCTAGGTAAATCTCGGGTCGTCCTTCATAGTTCGTTCCGCCAAACTCCCATATTGTAGCGTCATTGGAAAACAAGTCTTTATGCCGCTTAACAACAGGTGCAAAATGGGGGCTGCCGATTTCTTCTTCGCCTTCAACAACAAACTTTACATTTACAGGAACGTCGCTAACAACTTCAAGAAAAGCCTCAATGGCCTTTATTCTCGAAACAATATTTCCCTTATTATCAGAGACGCCTCGACCATAAATTTTTCCCTCATAAACTTTGCCGCTGAAGGCATCGAATTTCCATTCTTCCAAGGGTTCAGGCGGTTGAACGTCATAATGATCGTAGAACAGCAGTGTTTTCTCTGAATTTTTCGACTTGAGCTCTCCATAAACAACGGGATATCCATCTTTTTCAGGAATTATCTCAGTAGAAAATCCAGCCTCACACAGCATTTTTTCAACCATTTCGGCACATTCTTGCATCCCTTCACCCTTTGCAGAGACGCTGGGCTGTTTCACCAACCTTGCCACTTCTTGAATGAAGTTCTGCGAATGCCTGTCAATATAGCCATAAACTTTTTTCATGCCCACAAAAAGCACCGTCAGCTTAGAGGTTTGCCGAATTCTTCTTCGAAGAAGGTTTCTGAAATTTTCTTACTCGGTCTAGGCTTTGGAATTTCGTCAGGCACGCCGATGGGCAGTAGAGCAATTACGCGCTTCTCCTCAGGGATAGTAAGAATGTGCTTCACTTCCTCTTCGTTGAAAGCCCCTATCCAGCATGTACCATAGCCTAGGGCAACGGCCGCCAGAGCCATATGTTCCACCGCTATCATGGGGTCTTTTTCATACCATCTTTTAGATATTTCAGGATCACCTATAGCCGTTACAATTGCCGCATCATCTGCCAAGAACATCTGATTGTTTGCTGCCTTAGCCAAAGCCTGCTTTCTTTCCGCATCACGCACCACCACAAAACACCACGGCTGTCGGTTAGCGGCAGAAGGCGCCAAGCGAGCAGCTTCAAAAATCATCTTCAACTCTTTATCTGAAATAGAACCAGATTTATATTTTCTAATGCTTCTCCAAGTTTCTATTGTTTCAAAAATATCCATACTCTTTCTCTCTATCTTGGATTCATACTTCGTAGAACCATATTATCCTTTACCTAATTTAGGTTTTAAGCAAGAGGCTTTTAATCAGAAAACCGCATTAGAATTCGAGGTACACTAAAATGGTTGAGCAAAAAGATGTTTCAGATTTTCTCAAGCAACATGATAGTCAAGCTTCTCTTGACGAGATATCCGAAGGGCTTCACATAGCAAAGTATGGACCTGATTCCGCCTATGCTATACTTCAAGTTTTGAAATCGAAGGGTGTGGTTGATAGAAAAGGTGAAATGTGGATTCTAACAACCGATGTTGAACTAATTGTGCCTGAGGCAAAGCCGAAAGAGAAAGTTGTCACTGCTGCCAAAGAAGAAAGCGAGCCGCAACATGATGTTAATAAAATAGTTAAAGCAATGGCTAAGACTCTAGCTAACGCTGTGAAAGAGGCAAGAGAGCCAGCAGACGAGTGGGAACTTGCCACAAAACCCATGACAACCGAAATCGAACGTAAAGAAAAAAAGCTTAGCTCCCTAGTACTGCGACCGAGCTCCGCAGGAAAAGCCAAAAAAACCTTGACAGCCCTTCCAACCGGAACTTTCATTGACCACTTGTTTCTCACAATTGAAGGGCCCCCGTTGAATGGTCTACCTATCGTAGGTCAGTTCGCACTCACTGGCTTGCCTGGCGCGGGCAAATCAATTCTTGTGGAGGAAATTGCCATAAATGTTTCTTCTGTGGAAAAGAAAGTTCTCTACGCAACGGCTGAAGACATTTGGCAGAGTCCTTCATCTCGTTTTGACCTGCAGTCTCGCATGAAAGAAAAAGCCGATTTTTTAGGAAAAGATTGGAGTAAAATCCAGGAAAACTTGTTTGTGCTAGACACGGTCATGTTTCCAGAGCTACTTGACTGGGATACCTTTGCAGAGGTTTACCGCTACGTTGTAGAAAAGGAAAACATTGATTTAGCCATTATCGACTCTGTGACTGTTCTTGAATCGTATAGAGGCGCACTGAAATACCGAGTTATGGAGTTAGCTAGACACAACCAGAAGAAAGGGGTCACGTGCATCTATGTAAATCAACGCGGTAAAGAATCGTGGGATACTTATGAGATGGCAGGAGGCATTGGGCTTGCCCATAACCTTGATGGCACTATAATAGTTGACTACGGGCGTGTATACTGGCAGGATCAGCAGATGGACTTGGAAGTGAAGAGAGGTGAGTTCGTCAGAATAGCGCGAGTCTTGGACTGTCGAATGTGCAATTTCAAACGTGATAGAATCCGCATTGAGATCACAAAAGAGGGTCTATTGAGACCTGTAAAACCTTCCTAGAGGCTTCGATTTCGTAAATGGACGCATTCGCTGACTAGACGATTTTTATACAGGTTTACATATTCTCCAGCAGAAAGGGGCAGTATTCGATGACAATAATAATAGATGATGCGGGTATAGGAGACCTCCTTTTCGGTGTGGTCATAGGAGCCTTTCGTGATGAAACACAAGAATTTAGATATGAAATTTTGGATGTCAGATATTTCAGAAGTCAACAATTCCGCCAAAAAGAGTATCTGAACGAAGCTTCAAAGATTGTACTCCACTTACTGGACAGATTCAAACTCAAAGCAGAGGAACCAATCCACATCTGCAGGGGCTACATCTTCGACGAGGCTGTTAAAGATTTGGGAAAGAGATACGGCGATGACCGAATCCGCCGAGTCAAAGTGACAGGAGAAACACAACGCCTTACAGAAACAGCTTACCTTGATGAAATAAGAAACTTGGGCTACAAACCCCTAAAAGAGAGGGACACAAAGAGGGCAAAAAACTTCTTCCACATGATGAACTGGTTGAAGAAAAACCCAAACAAATTGAAATACGCCAAAACTGGCTGGCCACGCCTATCTAGATACCACTTATTTAAATCATATCACCAAGCGGAATCAAGAGAAAACCGAAAATGACACTTTCAATAAGAAAAACTATTGGTTGATGCCTTGTCGCTTTCTTCTCCACCTTGGCATGGCATAGGCCATCAGTGCGACCATCATTGCAGCCGAAGCCACAATTGTCCCAAGCGGAACTTCTGGAATAACACCAGTTGATGTTATAATTTTTGTATCCATAGCTGTATCTGTTAGACCATCATCGTCTGTTACCCTAAGAGTGACATTGTATTCTCCAGGGATCAAGTATACAAAGGATACCACAACAGGAGATGTTGTGCTCTCATCATAGACGCCATCACCATCAAAATCCCATTCATACAAGACGATCGTTCCGTTATAATCATAACTCTCACTAGGGTCAAATTCTATAGGTATACCCACAGGCGCAGTGTGCACGCTCTCTGTAAACGATGCCACAGGCATATGTGCACCAAACTTCGCTATTATTTTCACTACATCAAAAATGTCTATCTTTCCATCAGCAACAACATCTACGTTTGGATTCCAATACTTGTCACCAGATTGATAACCGTAGGCTTCCTTCACTACCATAATGTCATCCATATCAACTCTGCCATCACGGTTGACGTCTTCTGGTAAGTAACAAGCACAGGGGCTTGCAAGGGAAAGCATTATGACGCTAGCTAGGAAAGATGCCAACAGTAGATATGAGAATCGCATGTTATTTGCTCCATTAACTCTTAACCTTGTTTTTAGATATTAGCCTAGTTTCAAAAATTGACACATTCTAAATTTTGACCTATTGACTGCACGTATGAACTTGGGTTTTTTTGCTATGAAAGATTGAGTTTTTTCAATCCTTTAAGAATCTCCTCAACTCCAATTTCAGGTGGTATGTCTGTGTCTTCACATTTGAATTTTACAAATGGAGCCTTGCCTTTGTAGTATTCTAGAAGAGGTTGCGTTTGTCTTTCATAAACTTTCAACCTTTCCTTGATAACTTTTGGTGTATCATCAATCCGCTGATAGAGTTCGCCACCACATTTATCGCAGATTCCTGGTTTCTTGGGTTTCAAATACCGAATATTGTAGACCTCTCCACAGTTTCTGCAGATTCTTCGGCTTGAGAGTCTTTCAATGATGATCCACTCGGGTATAAGGAGGAGGATGATTACATCAATCTTCGCGAAAGTGCCAAGTGCCTTCGCTTGTTCAATAGTTCGAGGATAACCATCTAATATGAAACCCCTTTTGCTATCATCTTTGGCAAGTCTTTCTTTCAGAACCTCGACTATGATGTTGTCCGGGACTAGTTCCCCTTTGCTCATATACTCCTTGAGTTTTTTGCTTAACATTGTTTCTTCTTTCACTATCTCTCGAAGAATATCGCCCGTCGCTATGGCCGGCATGCCGAGTCTTAACTGTAACCTTGAGGCATATGTCCCCTTTCCTGAACCCGGCGGGCCGAGAATTATGAGGTTCATTTTTCATGTCTCCTAGGAACTCGTGGTTTTAAAGAAGTTTACAGCTTGGTAATTAAGCATTACTGCAAGAGTAATATTGGTAGCTACGCTCTGTACTCAAAAATTGCGTGGATTTTACCTATTTGCTTTAAGAGCCTTCTGGTTGTCTTTCCGCAAAATCTTTTTTCTACGCTCTTACTAACGTTCCTTAGAACTTTTTCAGAAAGTGAAAATGATCCGCAAAAAACTCAAAATTATTTATGATAAATGTATATTGTGTGTGATGGGTAGCCGAGCTTTGGGTTTTCACAGAAGTTTTCCGTTTTTACTGGTTTCCACCCTAGAATCTCGTAGTCGTGAGAAACTACTCGTGCACTGGGCTTCAACTCTTTTTCCAGCTTTGGCTTGACTTTGTCATTCGCGCTAGTTGTGAGATATAAAAACACGACGTTTGCTGGAGAAAGGTTCACTTTGAATAAGTCGTTTTGGACGATTGTTACTCGGTCTTGGATGCCGAGTTCATGAATAGTTGCTAAAGCTTTTTTGGCTAAATCTTCTCGCAGTTCAACGCCGACCGCTCTGGCTCCAAATTCTTGGGCGGCCATAATTACTGTTCGTCCATCCCCAGCGCCTAGATCGTAGAAGGTTTCACCAGGCTTTAGGTCCGCAAGTCTTAGCATGTGCCTGACAACTGGAAGAGGGGATGCAACGAAAGGAGCGATGGACAATCTGTGGATTTCTCCTTCTATGCTTTTGTGTTATCGATTTGGATATTTTAATGTTTGTTGATGTTTACTATGCTACATATGTGGTTTTCTTCTTTGGCATAGTTCGTCTTGCCTCACCGCACTTCAGACAGCTTTGCTGGCAAAGTTCAAGGTATTTCTCCTCGTCTTCTTTTACGACTCCAGCCGCCTGTTGGCAAAGCTCACTTTGTTCAATGCAACCTGATTCTTTACATAATTTTGAAATGAAGCTACAACACTGCTCCACATCTTCTGGGCTAAAAGCAACACGATTTGTCCTTACAAGTAAGCAGAGTTCCCTTGCTAGGACACAAGTTCGCATGTATTTGAACCTGCTCAAGGTTTTTTTCCTTAATCTTTTCCTACTTAATTCCAAGCATCCTTACTCCAAAGTGTGTATTAGTTTTTTGGTCGAGCAATTTATAGTTTTGGAAGCTTTAATAGCTATGGCTAATCTGTCTTTAAGTTGTTGGCTGGAATGCCAATACTCGCACATGAATTCGGACAGTGGAATTGGCAGTTCTCTCAACTAATCTGCCCAGAACCTTCTCCTTAGCGCTTTTCGTTCAGCTTCAAGCACTAATTCAAAGAAGTGATCTGTAGGCTTTTTCTCTTTTTTAAGGATACTTTTAACATCGTCGGGTTTTACTCTTCGAGCAGAAAGAGCTATTGCCGCAGTTTTTCCATAACTTGAAATCAATTGTGCAGTCTTCATAGCTTGCTGGTGCATTTTTCTTTCAAATTTAGCCAGTTTTTCTCCTCTCTTTTCCACCAAGGACCTCACATGATTTTCTTCATTTCTCAGTATTCCTAAAGCGTTGGAACCACACTGTGGACAGACTGGGTGGTCAGGTAGGTTTTTTATGCGTATCATTTCCAAGTAATCCCAACAATTTGTGCAGATAAAGCTTCGGACTTCGTTTAACAGTCTTGCCTTTGCCGATTCGACGAGAATAAACCGCATTCTTTCCGGTGGAATCAGGTCTGTTTTCATGCTAATGCGTTCTATGCCGACTCTTGCCACTGGAGTCGCCGATCCTTGCGTGTCAATTTTAGCTATTGCTACTTCGTTCCTTCGAAGTTCGTCTATCAATCGAAGAAGCCTTTCCAAGTCTAAATCTTTAGTGAATGTTTCTTTAAGTGCTTCGTCGTAAATTGCAGTGCCTTCGAAACTTTTCAATAGCTGCCTGAGGCTAACAGAGCTAAAGTCTGCCCACTTCTTCAGAGCTCCAAACCTTCTTGCGACGTGAATCATTCGACGCTTGAAAATTCCAGTTTTTACTGTTGCCTTTGTCAAGGCGTCACGTATTATATTGTTTGATGTCTGCCTAAGTTCGTGGAACAGGGCTACTATGTTGTCAGCGTTTGTTGTTCCAATTGTTTGAATGAAAATCCGATAGGGATCGTGCTGAACGGCAACTGTGTGGCCAGTTCGCTCTGATAAATAGTGACCAAGTAGCTGGGCTAATGCACGATTAGTCAAGGAGCCGAAGTTCGCATGTATGATTACGAAGTCTTCCCAGTCTTCTATGGTCATACGCTTGTCTGTCGGGACAGGATAGTTCTTCTTTACTTGTTCAAATGTTCCTTGCAACGCTCGTGACACAGTGTCCTTGTCTGCCGGGTATTTCTCGGCTAACTGAGTGACAACTTGGCTGATTGGCTTCCCTCTCTTTATTTCCCGCTCAACAAAACCTCGAATCTTCCCAACTTCCTGTGACACTTCGAAAGGCACCGGGATTTCTTCTCCTACCCAACTAGGGATTGCGCCAGTGGGATCATCAACGGATTTTACGTATATCTTATCGCTGTCTATGTGAAGAATTTTCCATGGGCTCCCGCGGATGATGAATTTAACGCCTGGCTTCCCATATTCGGCTGTAAAGGCTTCGTCCAAAACGCCTATTGCAGTGTTTGATGGCTCGTCTATGACTAAGTAATGCTTTTCTGCTGGTATCATAGATAAATTGTCAAAGTAGTACTCGAACAACGCCTTGCTTCTACGGGGCTTTAAGGCAACAAGGTCTTCAAATGAGACCCATGCGATTCGTGGAAACCGCGTATGCATGTAAGTTAGAATTTTCTGCAAGTCTTCCATCGCAAGGTCAGCATAGGGATAGGCTTTATTGAAGAGTTCTATAATGTCACCGAAGAAAAGGCGTCTCCTCTTCATCAACAATCCAGCAATTTGGTGAGCAAGGACGTCGTAAGGCTTGTAGGGAACAGCTACAGGTTCAAGCTCTCCACTATAAGCCATGCGGCCAATAGCCATGGCTTCCAGCGTATCATCAGAATCCATAGTAACTATAACTCCTTTAGCTATACGCCCGACTCTGTGACCACTTCTGCCGATGCGTTGAATTAGCCGCGTAACTTGTCTGGGGCTCATATATTGGACAACGAGATCTATTCTACCTATGTCTATGCCTAATTCTAGCGAGCTTGTGCAAACAAGTCCTTTCAGTTCTCCGTTTTTCAGTCCTCTTTCTGCTGCTATTCTTGAAGGCTTAGCTAATGAACCGTGGTGAATAGAAACTGGAAAGTCTATGTCCCATATTTTAAAGCGGCTAGCTAGCACTTCAGAAATTGTACGTGTATTGGTAAAAAGCAATACTGATCTATGCTTTTCAATATAGTTGCGTATGATTCGAAGTCGAGCTGCAACTTCTGGATGAGTATAGAGAGACGAAGCAAGCTCATGGTCTTGAGAAGTTGCCTTTGGGAAAATTATTTTCAACTGCATCTCTCGGGCAACAGACACTTTCACTATTTCTACTGGTCTTCCGTTGCCTACTAAGAACTGGGCTACTTTCTCTGGGCTACCTATAGTGGCGGATAGACCTATCATCTGAAATTCGCTGTCGGCGATAGTTCGTAACCTTTCTAAGGCAAGTGAGAGTTGGCTGCCGCGTTTACTGTCCGCCATTTCATGAACTTCATCGATGACTACCCATTTTACATGCCGTAGATGTTGGCGCAACACCCATCCGGTTAGTATAGCCTGCAACGTTTCAGGTGTGGTTATCAATATGTCTGGGGGGCTTCTTGATTGTCTGGTTCTTTCTTTAGTGTCAGTGTCTCCATGTCGCACCGCTAGTCTTATGTCCAGATTGTTGCACCACCACTGTAGACGCTCCAACAAGTCGCGGTTCAAAGCACGCAACGGCGTGATATACAAAACCTTAATTCCACGTCGGCGGTCGGGCATTTTAATGAGCAGGTTCAAAAGGGGGAGAATTGCTGATTCTGTCTTACCGGTTGCAGTTGGAGAGATAAGTAAAACGTTTTTACCTTCAAGAATTTTGGGTATGATTTTTTTCTGAGGTTCCGTTGGAGTTTGGAATCCTCTCTGCTCAACAAGCCTTCGAATTGGCTTTACAAACAGGTTAAAAACGTTTTCGGATTCAGCTTTCAAGAAAGATCTGAGACTCCAAACGTAGGAAAATAGTGAAGAAAGCTTCTCTAAAAGTGTTCTGGTTAACAGCTGCATACGTAGAGTCGGCGATTCGCAGTAACCAGCTACTATGCTAGCAAAAATGATTTCAGTTTGAAAGCTTTATTTCTCCAAAGTATAAGAGATACCAAGCACACGCAGCAGGGAAAAATCATGAGACTCCACAAAAAAATAAAAGACATCGCTTCAAGCTATCACCCTGATAAAGTCAAGATAGGCGTTCTAGGTTCACATTCCGCCTTAGAAATCGCTCATGGAGCAAAACAGGAAAGCCTTGAGGTGGTTGTGGTTTGCCAAAAAGGAAGAGAAAAAACATACACAAAACACTACAAAAACCTGTTCACCTATGCCTTAGTATTAGAGAAGTTTGTTGACATAATTAAAGATGAAAATCAGGAAAAACTGCGAGAACTGAACACGATTTTTGTTCCAAACAGGTCTTTTTCAGTATATGTGGGATATGATAACATAGAAAACGATTTTCTAATTCCAATCTTCGGAAATAGGCGCATTCTAAGAGCTGAGGAAAGAAATCTGCCAAAAAACCAATACTATTTGTTGAAAAAAGCAGGCATAAAAATGCCGAAAATCTTCAGCTCCCCCGAAGATATAAACCAACTGGTAATAGTCAAAGTTCCTGAAAAACAAAGAAAAATTGAGCGCGCCTTCTTCTACGCCTCTTCACCAGAAGAATACATTAAAAGAGCCGAAGAAAGAATAAGAAAAGGCGTAATCGACAGACATGCTTTGGAAGAAGCCATAATTGAGGAATATATTGTAGGAGCAAAGTTCAACGCGAACTTCTTCTGGTCCCCACTAGACGACGAAATAGACCTTTTAGGGTTTGATAGGCGAATCCAAACAAACTTGGACGGCGTTTTAGATTTGCCCGCCGACGAACAATTAGAGGCTAAGATAACCGTGCAAAATGTCGAAGTGGGACACATGGGCGCCACAATGCGAGAGTCACAATTGGAAAAAATTTTCGCAGCTGGAGAACAATTTGTCGAAGTATGCAAAAAAGAGTACCCGCCAGGCATGATAGGGCTTTTTGCACTGCAAGGTGCTATGAACAAAAACCTTGAATTCTATGTCTTCGATGTTAGCCATAGAATTCCAGGGTGCCCATGCGTAGAGCCAACTTCACCCTACATGAAATACAAGTATGGAAAGGAAGTTGGACCTGGAAGAAGGGTAGCTATAGAGATTAAGAAGGCAATAAAGCAAAAGAAGCTTGAGGTAATAGTGACTTGATCGAGATAGAAGAGATATTAAATAATTATGACAAAGACAAAATCTCCATTGGTACTATTGGCTCGCATTCAGCCCTTAACATTTTCAAAGGTGCCAAAGACGAAGGATTGCGCACTGTGTGTATCTGCAAAAAGAGTGATGAAATCGTTTATCGAAGGTTTCCAGTAACCGACGAAATTCTCTTGGTTGAGGATTTTAGAGAACTTCTAGACGACAGGATTCAGGAAAAACTGCGAAGGCTGAATACAATTCTCATTCCCCATGGCTCGTTCAACGCTTACCTAGATTTGGATGAAGTAATGGACGATTTATGTGTGCCAATGTTTGGAAACAGACAGTTGCTTCAATGGGAGGTTGACAGAAAAAAACAGGAAATATGGCTAAGAAGAGCCGATTTGCAGCTGCCTAAGACCTTCGACGAGCCAGACAACATAGAAGGATTGACAATTGTGAAGTTTCCAGGCGCAAAGGGTGGAAAGGGCTATTTCCTTGTAGATTCTCCGGAAGCCTTCTACCGAAAATCGGAAGATATGATTCGGAAAGGCTTTATAAAAAAAGAAGATGTAGGTAAGATTCACTTGCAAGAATATATTTTCGGCGTGACAGTTTATCCATCATATTTCCGTTCGCTGCTCCGCAAAAGGGTTGAATTGCTGTGTGTAGATAGACGCTACGAGTCTTCTATCGATAGTCTTGGACGCATTCCCGCAGAGGAACAGCTTAAGATGAATTGCTTGGCTCCCACTTATACGGTTATTGGCAACTTTCCAATAACACTAAGGGAATCATTGCTTTCCAAGTATATACGGATGGGCGACAATGTGGTGAAGGTTTCTGAGGAAATTGCTCCTCCAGGTATTATAGGACCGTTCTGCCTTGAAACGATAGTTAACGACGTTCCGGAAGTTTTTGTGTTTGAAATATCTGCTAGGATAGTTGCTGGAACAAATGTTGGCGTAGGCACATCGCCATATTCTTATTTGATGTATGGCGAACGAATTTATATGGGCAGAAGAATTGCCATGGAGGTAAAAAGCGCTGTGGCCGAAGGAAAAATAGGTGAAGTTGTAACCTGACTATCTCGCTAACATGCAACTTTCTTCTGTTTGGAGATCTTTTGTCCAGTTTATCTCCACTTCAATATTTTTCTGTTATAGAAAATCTCTGGAAGTATTAGAAAACCAGACATAGCAGTCACTATGACAAGGGCCCATTCAAGCGGATCATCCATCACTACTGTTCCAAACAGTCCAATAAACGGCACAAGAATTGTCAGGATTGCTGAGCCTATAACAGCAATTAGCAAGAATTTATTTGAAAGGAATCCTACTTTGAAAGCGTTGTGTTTCTCAGATCGACAATTCCATACGACGAATAACTCCTGCAGCGTCGCTCTTGTAAAAGCCATAGTTCTAGCCTGTGCCAACTTCAGCTCTGTCAAAGGTCCGGGAAGCAGATAGTACTGCCAGTAGAATAGACCTCCAGTTAAGAGGAATTGTAGTGTAAAAGTGGTAATTATCGAGGCCATTCTTCCATGTAACACTCCTTCTTTCGGATTTCGTGGAGGTCTTTGCATCACATCTTTCTCTGGAGGATCCATTGTTAATGCAAGGGCTGGCCCTCCATCAGTCACTAGGTTTAGCCATAGAATCATACCTGCGGTTAGAGGAAGTTCGAGGCCTAGTAATGCAAAAGCTCCGATAAGTGCCAACTCATCAAAGTTGCATCTTAGTAGAAAGAAGGAGAACTTCCTTATGTTGTCATAAATTGTGCGTCCGCCTTCTACGGCACTAACAATTGTGGCGAAGTTATCATCCGCAAGCACCATGTCCGCTGCCTCTTTCGTTACATCCGTGCCTGTAATGCCCATAGCAATCCCTATGTCTGCCTGCTTCAACGCTGGAGCATCATTAACGCCGTCTCCAGTCATGGCAACGATTTCCCCTTTCTTCCTTAAGGCTTTCACAATTCGAAGCTTATGTTCAGGGGAAACTCTTGCATAGACCCTTATGTCCTTAACAATCTTTTCAAACTCTTCATCACTCATAGTATCAAGTTCAGCGCCTGTTAAAGCCATGTCAGCAGGGTTACCCTTGATTATGCCTATTTCTTTGGCCACTGCTACAGCAGTAAGTTTGTGGTCGCCAGTTATCATAATGGTCTTGATGCCTGCTTGTTGACACAACTTATTAGCTTCTTTAGCTTCTTCCCTTGGAGGATCAATCATCCCCACTAAGCCTACAAACACCAAGTCGCTTTCTACATGCTTGTTTATCTCTTCTGTTTTGCTGAGTTCGCGGAAGTCTTCAGGTTTAATGTCGGTTAATTCTTTGAAAGCCACTCCCAGCACACGGAGCGCGTCAGTTGCCATTTGCCCGTTTGTTTTCAAAATCTTTTGTTTTTCTTTTTTGGTTAGTTTTTTTGGTTCTCCGTTTTTGAAGATTTTCGTGCAGCGATCTAGAATGACTTCGGGGGCACCTTTCATGAAAGCCAGCAATTTCTCTTCAGACATTTCGTGAACGGTTGTCATTCGTTTCCTTTCTGAAGTGAAGGGTATTTCGTGAACCCGAGGATATTTCTTCTCTAATTCTTTCTTTGTCATTCCTGCTTTTGTCGCTGCAACGATCAAAGCTCCTTCTGTTGTGTCGCCGATTACTTTCTCGCCATCATACGATGCGTTGGTACAAACTGCACCAGCGCCAAGAAGCAAATTTAGATTTGTGTCTTCCTTTGCGTCTGAAGGCTTGCTATCCAGCAGAAATTGTCCCTTTGCCTCGTAGCCCACGCCTGTGACTTCAATCATTTCGCTGTTTGTGAAAATTTTGCGGACAGTCATTTCACCTTTCGTTAGTGTACCGGTTTTATCGGAGCAAATCACAGTAGTAGCGCCTAGAGTTTCTGCAGAAGCAAGCCGTCTAATTATTGCATTTCGTTTCGCCAACTCACGAGCTCCTAAAGCTAGTGAGATTGTTACTACTGCTGGAAGACCTTCTGGAACCGCTGATACCGCCAACGCAACTGCTGTCATGAAGTTCTCTACTACTGTTCCAGGTCTCGCGGGGTCCAACAGTTCTAGGACAAATATGGCGATACATGCAAAAACGATAATTATTCCTAACTTCTTTGCAAAGCTTTCCAGCTTAAGCTTTAACGGTGTTTCCTCTACTTCAACTGATTGCACCATTTCAGCGATTTTTCCAAACTCGGTTTCCATGCCAGTAGAAGTTACTACAGCCTTTCCTCGACCATATGTTACATAAGTCGCCGTAAATATCATATTTCTTCTATCGGCTACAGGCGCATTTTCATCAACAGTTTCGGTTCTTTTCCCTACTTGTGTAGACTCGCCTGTTAAGACAGCTTCATCAGTTCTCAAGACTACAACTTCGATTAGTCTGCAATCTGCGGGAACACGGTCCCCCGATTCCAAAAGCACAATATCCCCGGGCACAACCTCCTTTGCTGATACCAACACTTCTTTTCCATTTCTCATTAGTCGCGCTTTCGGAGCGGTAAGCTTTCTCATGGCTTCCATTGCTTTTTCAGAGCGATATTCTTGGACGAAGCCGACTACTGAATTGAGAACGACTATAGTGGCTATTGTGGCAGCGTCGGTTGTCTCCCCAACAGCGAAGGAGATGGCTGTTGCGATCAACAGCATAACCACAAAAATGTCTTTGAATTGGTTTAGAAAGATTTGAAGAGCGGTGGTTCGTTTTCTCTCTTTTAGTTCATTAAGCCCATACTTCGCTAAGCGTTGTTTTACCTCTTCCTCTTTCAAGCCAAGAGAGTCTGCATGCAGCTCCTCAAGCACTGTCTCAATTGACTTGGAATGCCACGCTTCACTCATCGCCACACGCGCCTACAGTAAGTTGTAGCTTTAACATGGCTTCTCCTTAAAGGGTTTTTCTATCATCATTTTCCTTCAAACCTTTCTCAGTGAACAACGTTGCCCCTATGTTCGAAAATGATGGCAAATTTTGTAAGGAATGGCTATATATTTTCGAAGTAAACTCGTGGGCATTCACTTTGTGCAGATCGCTAGGGACAAGGAACGTTCACCTGATGCTCGTCATATAAAGAAGATAAGCGATGGAATCAAGCTCTTAGAAAGCAATCACAATAAAGAGACCACACTTGAAGAAGAATCCATACATTCCAACAGATAAGGAACTTGTTAGGATTCCTAAGTTGCTAAAGAAGATGAGGGAAGGCAGAAGAGAGGATTATAAATACCTCGCTTTTATAGCCACAACCGTGCTACAGTTCTGCGGGAGAACCAATGCTCTATCGGAATTAAGGTTTGACATGGTTGAGGAGAATGGAGATGACAAGCCCATTGTTTCTTACATTGGCAAGCACAATGTAGAGCAGGTGAAGGGAATAACCAATGGCTGGTACAGGGGCTTCTTGAAGGAATGGAGGGAGTATGTTAAGCATAGATACGAGGATACACCTTATTTCTTCCCAAACAACGGCGGCCATATCGACGACAGAACATTAAGGCGTAAATTCATTGAATTTATGCACTTGTGCAGGTTACCTCAACTGACAGTCCACAGTTGGAGGTATATCTACGCAACTAAGCTATACCTAAAAGGCGTTTCACCAGACGCCATTAAAGACATTCTTGGAGTAGACAAGCGAACCCTAAAATACTACATCAAAGCCACGCTGCAAAGAAAAAAGAGAGCCCTTTTCACTCACTTAGAGAAGGTAAGCGTATTGCCAAAAGGATAATTGAAATCCACTAGAAATGTTCTGTTAACTTTGTTATACGTGTATATGGAAACAAACAAAAGAAGAAATAAGCATTGAATCATAAGTGTTTATGCAACAAATGATTTCTGGGCGAGAATTATGTCATGTAAAGCCAATTATTTGGCGGAAAGGCTGTTAAAATGTCTGGAGAAATCAGAGGATAAGGCTGATCTGGATACATGGATTGATTCCTTAGAAGAATTATCTGAGATTGAAGATGCTTTTGAAGTTGGAATTAAGAAGAAGTGGAGGCGCGTGTATCGAATAAATCACTTGCAAAACATATTTGAAACAGTAGAGCATAGTAGGAGATTGGGAAGATATATTTATGAAATTCAGTAGCTCACTTAGAGATCCTGTTTATGGCGTGGTTCCAATAACTGCTGTTGAGCAAGAAATCCTGAAGTTGCCAATTATGAACCGATTGAAAAACATAAAGCAACTTGGTCTGGCGTATTTGGCGTTTCCTGGTGCCAACCATACGAGATTCGAGCATTCAGTTGGTGCAATGCACGTAGCTTCTTTGATGGCAACAGCAGTTGAGTTGGACGAGCATCATACAGAAACAATAAGGATTGCAGCTCTCCTTCACGATGTCGGACACCCACCTTTTTCACACAGTATAGAATTTGCTTGCAACATGTTCGGGATTTCTGAAATCCCAAATCATAAGAAAACAACTTTTCAAATAATAGCTACCGATAAGGAGCTTAATAAAATACTTAAAAAAGCCAAACCTTTGGTTCATACAAAAAATATCGCAAAACTAGCGGTGGGAACCTTTGAGGAATCTGTAACATTGAAACGCATAATAGATGGTCCAATAGATGCTGATAAAATAGACTATATATTGCGAGACAATCATCATTGTGGCTTTCCAGTGGCCCTAGACATAAACACCATTAGTGAAATTTTGAAAAAAGACGAGAATTATGGAATTGCTATAACACCGGAGGGACAATCATTTGCAGAGCAATTATTCATGGGCAGATACCATCTAATATCCAAGATACATCATAACCTGAAAAACAGACTTGGCAATTATCTACTTGCACTAACATTGGAAGAGGCATGACGTAACACAAAACAAAAAGAACAGATTGCAGATGAACTGACGAAATTATGGACTGACGGAGATTTATTAGCCTTTCTCAAGGAGGCTAAAGAGACGTTTCCTGTTTTGAAGAATCACTTGCTAGGTGTTGAAACCTTTCATGAGATCTGCAATTTTGGTTATGCCGACTTAACTCCCTTAGCCCGATATAGTGCAGCCATTTTCAGTAATTCTCTATCTTTCATCCCAGAGTTATCACACACTTTTAGTAAATGGGTTGAGAAAAAGAGAGTGTTTTTGGATGCTTATCTCGCTTCACCTCCTGAGATGACTTTAACGATTGGATCCAACTCTTCTCATTACCTAATTGATACTCCGCTCTCAAAAGGTGCACTTGATGCCTCGCTAAAGGAAATACACGTTGCTGTATATTCTTTTGAACACATCAACTCGAAAGACATAGACTATGACAAACTTGTTAAGGCATATTCAAAAGAGTTGGATAAAGGCATGGATAAAAAAGCAGAAGATTTGATCAAGATCTGGTGGAAGGGGGATAGGAAATCCTTTTGTTTGCATAAGCTCGTTGAGTTAGAGTTAAATCGTAAAACCATCAAATTGAGGAACAAGAAGGACTTCTCATCTGACTTGATTTTGATCACTGCAAATGCTCTTTATCAATCATTTGTTGATGTCCTTGGGGCTGTTGTATCAGTTTTTAGTCTGAGCGAGCTAGTAAGAATTCTGAATGATTTGAAGAAGGAAGGCTTTTTCAAGAGAAGTGACGGTTCAGCCATGTCTTTCTATGATATCCCGCAAACTCCTGCTGGTGGTTTCAGTTTTCCCGCCCAATTCCTTGTCGACATAGAAATGCTTGAAACCTTTGGTCTCATGTACAGGCTTATTAAAGTTCAGAAATTCGGCGAGAAGTATCAGCAAAAATATCAGATGAGGATTTCGGGTTGGGGAAGGGGGTACTATCAAAGAAATCTGTCAAATGTTCAGGATCTGCTAAACCTCTTTACAAGACTCAAAGAATACTTTGTTAAGATTCTGAGTGATCATAAGCAAGATTATGAAAATTACTTTGAAAAAGTGAGGAAAGAGCCCACTAGTCGGAAGATCGCTACCGAGGCAAAGGAATTAGGGAGGAAGTTGCCAATTAGAGTATTACTTTGATCGCTATGGCACATTTCCTTAATCTGTATACATAGAACAATAATCCATAGAGCTTAAATACAACCGCTCTAAAGTATTAGATATATTACCTTTCTCAATCAGTTATCTTCCTCGCGGAGATATTCTTTGTTCATAAAACTTGTGCACGCGCGTAGGTTGCGTTCCTATTATGTTTTGACCGATATCGCGCGCAATCGTGCATGCAAGTGATGGAACATTCCAATAAAAGTTGGCGTTATGTTTAGATAACACTAGTTCCCATGGAGAGTTGTCCCTATTCCTTCTACTAGGCTTCTATCAGTTCGCCCAAATGTCTAAATGTCTGCTTTTTTCCGCCCGTATCAATTAAAAAAGTCGAATCTCATCAATTATCTCAGAAAGAAACATTGGAAAAGTATGTCATAATGTAAATATAAGTGAATTGATTTAATCTGAGAAAGAGGCTATCAACAATGAGTTTTGAGACCTATGTAATGAAAATTTCACGTACGACAATAGACAAATTGGGTATCAAAATGTATGATAAAGCGTCAGCTGTTGTGGCTGAACTTATTGCTAATTCTTATGATGCAGATGCCGAACTAGTGACCGTGACAATTCCTCTCAACAGTTGGCTTGCAACAAAAAAGGGAAACGAAACTGTGGACCGTGGTTTAGAGATTGTTGTAGAAGATGATGGTCATGGGATGCCTCCTGAAGTTATAAACGACTTCTATTTGAAAGTAGGTTCCAATCCAAGACTAGACGAGAAAAGAGGCCGAAATTCTCTTGAAAAGAAAAGACCAAGAATGGGAAGAAAGGGAATAGGAAAATTGGCTCCCTTTGGTATCTGCAAAATAATTGAAGTGAGATCCGCTGGGGGAGAAAGAACTGTTCAAGGATATAAGACAGCTCACTTCATTATGGATTTCGATAAGATACTCAAAGACACAGATTCACCATATCATCCGGATAGAGGAGAATTTGATGGCAAATACTCAGAACGAAGAGGGACAACGATTATACTTAAAAATTTTAATAGACGCAGAACTCCTGATCAAAAAACATTTAACCGACAATTAGCTAGGAGATTCGGTTCGAGATTGCCAGATTTCGAGATTAAAGTCGTCGACACTGCCGCTAAGCATGGGGAAGAAAATGAATGGATTATTGGCGGTTTAGACTTAGAGATTAATGAAGAGACTCTAATCGAGTTGGAAAAGATCGGCACAGAGGCAGAAGGTTATAAAGACATTCCGAAGCTAACACTAGAAGATGGTACAGAATTAGCCCTTTCTGGATGGATTGCGTACTCCAAGAAAGCTTACAAAAACCCTGAGATGGCGGGCATCAGAATATACGCTAGAGGCAAAATTGCATCTACGACTAGAGACTTCGGAATCAAATCCGGGTTTACTGGGGAGTACAAGTTAAGGTCTTATCTGATAGGTGAAATTCTTGCTGATTGGATAGATGAAGACGAGGATGAGGATCTAATTCGAAGTGATAGACAAGATATATTGTGGGAGACAGAGAAAGGAACTGCTCTCAGAAAATGGGGGCAGAAAATTTTAAAGATACTAGCGAAAAAAGCGAGGACCCCAATGAGGAAAATCGCTCGTAGGGAATTTATGGAAAAATCGAATTTGGAAGAGGAAGCGAAGAAGAGATATAAAGACAGTAGAGTAGTAGCTTCAGCTATTGAAGTTGGCAAAACCATTGGTTCTATTGCATCGTTAGACGATTTGCAGGATCCAGACTATGTTGAAGACCTCAAGGAATTGGTTTTGACATTTGCTCCTCATAAAATGCTTGTAGATAAGCTCCGAGAGGCTGCGAGTGAAGATATTGATAAACCTATTACTGCACTAGTCAAACTGTTCAATGATGCAAAGGTAGCGGAAACAGCGTCGCTGGGACAAGTAGTTCAAGAGCGGATACGAATTATCAAGAAGTTGGAGTTATTACTTGGACCAGGCAAAAAAACTCACGAACGCGATTTGCAGAGATTGTTAGAGGATGCCCCTTGGTTAATTGATCCTCAATGGACTGTTTTGCAGGCAAACAGACAGTTTGAATCTATGAGAATAGCATTTGAAAGATGGTTCGAAAAGACCTACGGTGCGAAGATTATTACAAGCACTGTCGAGTCTGAAACAAGAAGGCCTGATTTTATTATGTTACATGTCGGTAGCAATATCGAAATAGTGGAAATAAAGAATGTGGACCATACATTGGCAGATGAAGAATTCAACAGAATCTTAACTTACTATGTTGCTGTAGAAGGTTTCATGAATGATAACCCCACATTAAAGAAGCAATTTCCTTTCCTACACATAAGTTTAATCTGCGACAAACTTGACCTACAAGAACAAAGTATAAAATTATCTTACAAGAAATTATATGAGGATAACCTTCTTGTAAAAAAGACTTGGGAAGAATTGTTAATCGACACTAGAAAAGTTCACGAAGCATTCCTTGAAATTGTGGAATCTTAGTTTATCTTGTGTAATTACATATCAAGCAAATAGGACATTTCTCACAATGTGGTGTCTTCTTGCAAACTATAGCGGCAAAATCAAGAAGAGCTTCATTGTATTGTTGTCCTAAACCTGGTGGTACAATTTCAGCAGCAAATCGCCATAAAGCTTCATCTTCACTAGGCCTTTTCTTGAAGTTCGAACCATGGAAAACTCTTGATAGGACACGTGCCACATTCACATCCACGATAGAAACGTCCTTGCCGAAGCCAAAACACAAGATGGCTCTTGCTGTGTAAGGCCCTACACCGGGAAGCTTAACCAATTCGTCTTCCTGGTCTGGAATTCTGCCATTATATCTATCACGCACTTCTTTCATAAGTGACGTGAGCCATTCGACCCTTTTCTTCAATCCCATAGGATGAAAAAACTTCCCAAGACCCTCGACATCGGCTTTCGCTATACTCTCAGGTGAAGGAAAATTCTCAACGAGTTTCGGAAAAAACTTTGCAACACGATTTGCCGGTGTTCTTTGTAGTAGAATTTCGACCAACAACACCTTGTACGGAGTTCTGTCTTCTCTCCATGGAAACGACCTTCTGTTTTTCTCGCCCCAATCGAGTATTAGTTGGACAAAACGGGTTTCTTTATTTTTGGGATTCTTGTCAGCAATGCGGCTCACTTGTTTATCTTCCTATTGAGGATGGATGGATCTTCCTACAGCAATTGCTAGTGTAGGAGGCATCGCATTACCAATTTGCCACGTTATTGATTCCTTAGTGCCAACAAAGCTATAACGGTCTTCGAAGCTTTGAAGACGGGCTGCTTCCCTTGGAGTTATGCCTCTGTCCTGGTCTGGATGAATAAAACGACCACAAGCAGGAACGACGCAACGAGAAGTAATCGTAGGAGACGGTTTTGACCAGATCATTCTTCCATATACGCTTTCCGCTCCTCCACCACTCATCTTCTTATGACACGGTAACCACAGATGTTTCGGGAGGTCCTTTCTACTTCCACCATTTTTGGGTATGTTTTTAATAATTGTGAGCGCGTTTTCTCCGTGGTCTGTGGCTTCGTGGAGGGGAATCGAGACATGTTTCTCACCACTATTGAGTGAAGGCAAGTCTGCTATTGTGTCCTCCACAGTTACCCAGTTCAATAAACGCTCGTCTTTTGCTCGACTCGGATCTGCGTGTGTCTCATGTGGGAGAAGTGGGATAAGGTAGTCGGTTATTGCCTCTTCTCTCGCGAAGATGAGAATCAATCTTTTTCTTTGCTGAGGGACGCCGAAGTTGGCCGCATTCAACATTTTCCCTATTGGGAAGTAGCGATGTTTCTTCAGCTTTCTAATGAACTTCCTAAGAAACTTCTTTCCCCTTTCATGTGTTATCCCAGGCACATTTTCAAATATGACCATCCGGGGAAAGATCTCGACGATTCGTTCTGCGAATACCATTAACAAGTCGTCTCTGTGGTCTGACGAGTCCCCCTTTCTAGTTCTTCGGAGCGAACTGAACCCTTGACAGGGCGGACATCCCACTACGACATCAACCTCGCCTCTCTTCAGTCCAGTCATTCTCAGGATTTGGTCGCCAGTTACGTTTCTGAGGTCGTCTTCTATTGGTTGAACACCTACATTCATCGCATACGTCTCACACGCTGAATGATCTATGTCCACAGCCGCTACTATCTTGAAGCCAGCTTCCTTGAATCCCAAGGACGCTCCGCCGCATCCTGAGTACAAATCGATTAAAGTTGGCTTTGGACACATTTTTCGTCGCCCCATCTGCGAAAACATTCAACTTGCATATATGACATAAATAAGAAAATAAATCCTTTGTACATCTTCTCACTCAGGGAAACCTAAAGCTTTAAGACATTTGATAGATTGATTGTTGTCTTGGCTTGTTTCGGGTCTAATGTTAGGCCTTCCCACAGTTTGTGAACCACGTTATTTCTCATCCTTCTAACTTCCATCATTATAGTATACGTTGGATAATCTATGAGCCCAGATGCGAATAAGAACATGATAATTTGCTCTAATCCAAGACGGTCAAATCTTTGTGGTTTTATCTTACCCTCGAAATGAGCCCGCAACTTCCATTGTCCTATAGTTTCAAGAAGCATAGCGTAAAGTTGCTCTTTAATTTTTCAATTAGATAGAAAACATACTAAAGAATAAAAATGGCTCAGATGTTTCTTTAAGCCAAAAACAGTCTGTGTAATTGTATAGCGACCCCTAGGACCAGTAAGATCGAAGCTATAAGAGCAAAACGCCTCTCAAACTTTAGGCGAACTGAAAGGTCGACGTCAGAACTTCTGACCCATACTAAACCTATTGCTAATAGTGCGATGCCAACCTGTGATATGATGTTTCCGAGATAAAACCACAAATCAATGTTCATACTTCATCGCTTAACTCCCATAAGACAACATCTTTTACAAGACAATCGATTGATTCAAGATCTAGTCTCCGCTCGAGATCTGAAAGCTGAACTAACGCCACGTTTTTAGCAAAAACATCTAGGGGTACGTGCAGAGCTAAACTGTTTAACCTCTCCTCATATGTTTTAACCTGCCTTTTTAAAAGAAAAAGACTTTTCCAATCATGAATTAACCTATAGTTTTCTGCGAACTTGGGGTATCTTTTAGAGAGTCTCTCCACTGCACTTATGAAAGCATTCTGTGCAGCATCAAAGCCAAAACCCTGCATGTAATGACGAGGATGATGAAAAAGGTCGTATGTAAAGTCTCTAGGTCTAAAGGCTCGCCATATAACATCAGCTACGACTTTTTCTATCACCCTTCTGGCCTTTTCAGGAATGCCTCTCCATGCAGAAGGCACGCTCCATACAATTTTCAGAAGCCCGGTATGATCTATAGATAAGTGAAGGGATTCTTCAGCACAATGTTTAGCTACTTCTTCAACATTGAACATGCCAGTAGAGGGAGAAAAATCGACAGTTTGTGCTCGTATCTCATATGCTTCGTCCTCAATTCCGCTTGCTAACCAAAGGTATCTGAAGTCGTAACTAATTGCACTTTCCGTCGTTCGTTTTTTAACTTTGTCAACCATATGCTTAGTCTTCATAAACCTAATTCTGTCACTAATCCTCGTAATATTTTCAGAAGAAAAAGGAAGAGGTGATACTAGAACGTGATGTGCCTTAACATACGGCATCATATGCTTCTCCTAGTCACAGCTTCTCGATCACTTTCCCTTGAGACTTGTCCCATTTGTTGGCATATCTCTGTAATAGCTTCATTACGGAGTTTGAAGGGTCTTTTGAAACGTTTGCTACGTCGAAGACTGCCTTTTTTTGTTTCGTGGTCCAGTGACCAGTGGCTATAAGTCCTAACTCTTTACCCTTGTCAGTAAGCTCGTAAAGATTATGTCCTGAAGCACCATATAGTTCTTCTATTTTTTCGGTAAGGTATCCTGCATCTCTTAACCAGTCCAAGTCCTCTCTTAGATCATCGTCGTCGGGTCCAGCATAACAATTACTACTAAAGCCATAGGAAAATATCTGAGGAAGTTTTCTAGGCTCCGTTCGACCTGCTTTGGAAAGAGCATATACGACAATCTTAAAGCGTTTCCATGAATATGCTTTTGCTCCACAGGCAAGAATGAATGCGCATAAATTGCCCAGATCATCGAACTTATATTCTTTGGACATTCTGTTCCCCTTTTTTCGTCTAGCTTTCAATAGGTTATTCTTTTCCTTAAATAAGTTTTTATGTTTCTTAATTAAAATATTTAACTGATTCTGCATATGTATCGGTGAAATAGGAAGGCATAGGAGGTCGAGTGATGAAAAAAGGCTTTAAATCACTTGAGGAGCAGCAACTTAAGCAAAGGCTTGCGAAGGTATGTAGGCTTCTCTTTAGAATGGGATTAGTTGCGCATGCTGAGGGAAATGTGAGTTGCAGGATAGGACAAAGCCAATTTTTTATAAAGAAAAGTGGCTGTACTTTTAGGGCAATGAAGCCAGAAAATTTCGTTTTGATTGATGAGAAAGGTATTTCACTAACTAGCGGTGAGCCTTCAACGGAAAAACTTCTTCATCTAGAAATCTACAAACATATGCCGGAAGCAAATTTTGTTATACATACGCACCCTCCAAACGTGATTAGAGTGTCCTCCACTCAGATAGATACCCTAAGACTCCCTAGGGAAAGCCATGCCTTTCCGATCACTGGCGATATTCCTATCATAGGTCCCTTTAAGGCGGGTACTCATAAATTAGCGCTCGAAGCCGCCAAAGCCTTGAAGAAAAAGAATGCAAGAGCTGTAGTTTTAAGGGGACATGGCCTCTCAGTGGTCTGCCCAACTTTAGAGGAGGCATTTGACCTTACAGTTTTTATAGAGAAGGTAGCACTCCTAAAGTGATGCTAAACTCGATCGATCAATAGAAAGCGAGGATGCGGAGCATTTTAGCCAGCTTTAGGCTGGCATTGTCAACTCAGTTGTCGAACGAGAAGAAGGAAATAGCCCATAAGTGTCGCCACGATAATTATGCTCACAGGTTATACGACTTTGAACCGTGCGCTGACCTTTACCCTTCTTTCAACCATGACTCCAATGCTTTGATTGCTAAACGTTGGTCAAGGTTTAGATGAGACCGCGGATGTCTGCACTGACAGAAAATGCAACATGGAGAAAACCGTTAGCCTCAGTTTGCAACACACATCTCACTTACGCACCAGTATCCCCTTATCAAATTGCCAATCAAGAAACTTTGATGCATGCATACATGCCATATACTTGCACGCCCACTTGCAAAGAAAACAACGATGCTTACAAAATTAGTAGCAATTTTAGACTTACAAAAAAACAGAGAATTTAGTCGAAAATTAAAGCCTTCTTCTTTTGATATGGGCTAATTATTTTGGCTTTGAAGAGAATTCAGTGTGTGTTCTTAAAAGAAACCCTCTAAAATATTCGGATACTATGGCAAATTTTTTATGTATTATCATAGCAACCATAATACATTGTTATGGAGGAAGAAATAATGCCAAAATGTCCAAAATGTGGCGGTGAAGGCAAGATGAGAAAGAGTTGGAAGATGGCTGGTCGACCTGACAAGCAAGGCAAGAGAACGCAACTTGAAATCGGCCTTTACGACTGCCCGAAATGCGACAAAGCTTTTCGCGTTGTCTTAAGTAAGAAGAAAATCTAAAGCGGCAGTTCACGGTGAAAGCAACTTCAAAGCAAAACTGCTCCATCCGGACTCTAAGCTCCTTCATTTCCCTTTTTTATGTTCTCCATGGATGTCAAGTTTTAAATACAAGACGGTGAACAAACACAGCAAAACCGCTGTTCATTGTGAGAAGTCGATAGAATGCCAAAGCTTAAACACGTCCTAAAAAATGAATACGTAAAATCCCTGATTCTTCTGGCAATAATTCTAGGCAGCATTATTGCTTTCTGGTTTGGCTTAAGAATTTACTTAAGAACTGACTATCCTCTTCTTGCAGTTGCATCAGGAAGCATGATGCCTACATTGGATGTTGGTGACTTGATAATTGTTCAAGGTGGATTGAATGTAAGCGACATTGTTGCAGCATACGATACAGGTGACATAATTGTTTTTAACAAACCAAACAACCCAGATGACCTTATTGTTCACAGAGCCGTGAATATATCTGATAACGCAGGAACCCCGTATATCGTGACTAAGGGTGATAACAATCCAAGTTCAGATCCTTGGAGAGTCTATGACAGTAACCTTGTAGGCAAAGTTGTGTGGAGCATCCCCTACCTTGGGCATATCCCTTTGTTTGTCCGCACATCTGAAGGAATGTTAATCATTATCATTTTCATAGTAATCCTAATTCTTCTTGAATTCATAATCCCCCTCGCTAAGGAAAAGAAAGCGCCAAAACAATCCGAAGAGGAACCCGACGTTTTGGACATAGACTCTTTATAAGGCTTTATATATAGACATGTGCAACTCTATAGCATTTAAAGGTGCTATGAATGCCAAAAGTAAATGCCACCATTCGCATCGAAAACGTGGTTGCTTCTGCAACATTAAATCAACGTGTCGATTTAAACGCTGTTGTAAAAGGATATCCTGGTGTGGAGTATAGACCTGAACAATTTCCAGGCTTGGTTTTTCGTCTTAAAAGACCGAAGACAGCCACTCTGATTTTTAACTCTGGAAAGATGGTCTGCACTGGTGCCAAGTCTGAGAAGGAATCTCGAAGAGCTGTTATGCGAGTGGTCAAGGAATTAAAGGGAAGCGACATAATTATCATAGGCAAACCTGAGCTGAAAATCCAAAACATTGTAGCCTCAGCAAATCTTGGAGGGCTTATTGATCTGGAGAAAGCAGCCTATATATTGGGAAAAACCATGTACGAGCCAGAGCAATTCCCAGGGTTGATTTACCGTATGGCAGTGCCTAAGGTTGTCATACTGCTCTTTGCAAGTGGGAAACTTGTTTGCACAGGAGCTAAAAAAGAGCAATATGTATATGAAGCTGTTACCAAACTGCACCAAGAGCTTGAAGAAAAGGAACTGATATTTTATGAGTAATTAATTGTAGAACACTCAAATATTTTTTCCACCCTTCTCTATTATGACCATTATGGCTATGTTCAAGAAGAAATGAATACCTAGTTTTGAACCCCCTTGTTGAGAAGCATCCGACAAGCGCGCATCTAGTGTTATTTTTCTTTTCTCTGCTTCAAAATTGTTTCAAATTCCATGTCTGTTATAGCTCCTACTTCGTATAGCGTTTTTGCCGCTTCCCTTGCTTTTAGCAAATAGTGCAATGTAATATTGTCTTTTGCTAGTTTTTCTTTTCCCCCTTCTTCTCTATCGATTAAAACCACGGCATCGTTGATTACTCCGCCCTCCGCCCTTATTGCAGCCGCAGCTTTAAGTAGCGATTTGCCCGAAGTAATCAAATCATCGAGTATCAGAACTTTGTCACCTGGCATCAATATGCCTTCAACTCTGCGTTCTCTCCCGTGCCTTCGTTGGGTTGGACGAGTGTAGAGGAAAGACTTGTCAAGGTTATAAGCGACAACAGAGGCGAAAGGCATGCCAGCTGTGGGAATTCCAGCTATTCGCTTGAATTTCTTGATTCCGACATTGTTTTTTACGAGTTTAACGTAGAAGTCACAAATTTCGCGGAAGGCATCAGGAAAACTTGGCACAATGCGAAGGTCGATGTAGTAGGGGCTTATTTTTCCACTTGTGAGCTTGAAGGCGCCGAATTTCAATGCGCCAATTTTGAAGAGTACTCGGCAAAGCTGTTCTTTCATCGGTTCTATTTTTACGGTCATTTTCTTCGTTCCTTTCCAACGATGTAAACGTTACCTTTCTCAGCTACCAGACACTTTACTTTTGACATTTCTTTCGACAATATTTCGCAGAACCTGTTCAAGTCAGCTTTTGAAGCTGTGTGGTATGGTACCGCAACTTTTGGCTTTACAAGTTTCACTATTTCTGTTGCTGTCTCGGGCGACGTGCCAGGTGCTATGCCGACTGTACAAAAGACAATGTCTGGTTTCTGTTCGTTGCCTATGTCTTTTAGTTCTGGAAAGGGCAAGCTGTCCGCTGTGTGGAAGATGTTGACGCTATCTTCACTGGTTATTATGAATGTGATTGGCGTGGTTGCAGGCGGGTGATTGCACATTTCAGCTCTTACAGTTACATTGTCTATTTTTGTTTCTGTTCCAGGTCTCATTTCCTGCAGCTTTTCAGCTGGGATTGAAACACCGAGCTTTTTTATGGATGTGGGGTCAGCGAATATTTGGCATTGGGTTCTTTCTTGCATCTTCCTTATTAGGGGGCTATCCAGATGGTCGTAGTGTTCATGGGTGATGAGAATGGCGTCTATGGCTGTGAAGTCCTTGGCGTTTACGTCCACAGGGTCTATTACAAATATTTTAGTTGGTGTTCTTATGGTGACACCTGCATAGTTGTTAAACCATTTGAAGGCTATTTCATTTTTTTCTGGAACCGTTTTTTCTATTGACATGGAAATACTCCTCCATAATTGGTATGTGTTTTTGGTTAAAAGAACTTATGCTGACAATTTCTGTCTCACATAGTCTTCGATAGGCTTAAAAGCTGTAGTCCTCAACTGTTCCTTCACTTGGAGTACCGTTTCCATGGTAGATGTATGGCTTCCTTACGACAAGACAGAGGTTTGTGCACGCATTCCCACCCGCAACTTCCTCGGAGCCATAGAACCAAAAGAAAAACCTGGAGTACCAGATGCAAAAGCTGAGATTTTACGAGCTTTAAATGAGCCGATTGGTTCTAGACCCTTAAATGAAATAATAGAGCAAGGTAGCAGAGTTGCAATAGTTGTAGACGATGTTACTCGACCTGCCCCAAGTCACTTGATAATTCCTCCCCTTCTGGAAAAGCTAAACCTACTCGGCGTCAAAGACGAAGATATTACCATAATCTTCGGATGCGGCACCCACAGAGCCGTTAAACTCGACGAGGCAAGAGAACTTCTAAGCGAAGATGTAGTAAACCGTGTCAAAACCATAAGCCATGACTGCCACGCTAAAGATCACGTTTACATGGGAACAGCCAAGAAATTTGGAACGAAAGTTTTTGTTAACAAAACTTTCGCGGAAGCGGATGTACGAATTCTAACGGGCGACGTTGAAATGCACTATTACGCGGGTTTTGGCGGCGGCAGAAAAAGCGTTTTGCCTGGCGTCAGCAGCGCCAAAACAATTCAACACAACCATGCCATGCTTTTGCATCCCCAAGCCAGAACTAGCATTCTGAATGGGAATCCAGTCCACGAAGACATGGTTGAAGCCGCAAGGCTGGCAAAGGTTGATTTTATTTTGAATGTAGTGACAAACAACAAAGGCGAAATTGTGAAAGCGTTTGCCGGTGATTTGGAGCAAGCCTTCTACGAAGGCGTGAAACTGGTTGAGGAAATCTGCAAGGTGCCAATTGACCGTCGTGCAGATATAGCCATAGTTAGTCCTGGTGGGCACCCCGCAGACATCAACTTCTTCCAAGCATACAAAGCAGTTGACAATGTCTTGGACAGTGTCAAGCGTGGCGGCGTCATTGTCCTAGTCGCTGAGTGCCCTGAAGGCTATGGAAACGAAGTGTTTTATGAGTGGATGGTGAAGTTTGAAGATCTGAAGTCCATGGAGAAGGAAATTAAGAAACGCTTCGTTATCGGTGGGCACAAGGCTTACTATTTATTAAAAGCTTTGCAGAAAGCGCAGATTATTCTTGTTTCAACGATGCCTGATTATTATGCAGTCAACGTTTTTAGACTTAAAACGGCGAGGGCCTTGAATGATGCTCTACGTGATGCTTTTGACATTGCAGGTAAAAATGCTAAAGTTTGGGCAATTCCTTATGGCCACGTGACTTTTCCGTTAGTGAAGAGTTAGTTGCGTAGGCTATGTTTGCTGCAACATGTGAAACAAATCCAAATACTATGCGCACAACAAGATGAAATCCCATGAATGCCACTACTGTGCAAACAATAGTTCCTATTTTTCTTCTAATAGGAGCTGGTTTCCTTTCTAGAAGGATGGGGATTTTGAAATCGGGCGATGAACGGGTGCTCAGCGCCTACGTATACTATTTTGCATTGCCTGCCTTATTTTTCATCAATATGGTTGAAATAGAATTTACTTCAGAGATTCTCATGTTCATGTCTGCGGGAATTGTCCCTATCTTTATTGTATTAGCAATTTACACAGTTCTTTACTTCGCATTCAGGTTTCCAAAAAATAGTCTTTACCTTCTTATTTTAAGTACTATTTTTGGCAGCCTAGCCTTCTTTGGCATACCATTCGTAACATTTGCTTTTCCGACGGAGGGAGAACGTCTGGCAACTTTGTCAGCAGCTTCCATTTCTATAGTGAGCGTCATCACGTCTCTCTCTATCCTTGAGATGTATAGACTTGAGAAATCCACAAAATGGGAAGCAATAAAACATGTTGCTAGAAGGCTTTCAAAAAACCCATTAATCATATCAATAGTGTCGGGCATTCTGCTATCGCTTACTAGAATAGAAATCCCAGCCCCCATTTCAACATCCTTACACATGCTAGGAGGCACCACGTCCACTGTGGCCATCTTTATGCTTGGAGTTTTTCTTTACGGAAGGAAGTATACAAACATATCAAAAGCCTTCAAGCTGAGCCTGCTGAGAATAGTATTCCTACCAGGAATAGCTCTTTTAACCACTGGACTGCTTGGCCTGACTGGTGTGGAAAGCTCAGTATTGGTAATTATGCATGGTATGCCCATTGCCATTTCTATGATCATTCTCAGCGAGCGTTATGATTTTTATAAAGAAACAATCGCTTCCTTAATCCTGGTCTCCTCGCTTGGAGCAGCACTATATCTAAATTTGTGGCTTTTGTTGTTGGGCCATTAGTAGAAATATTGGCGTTCGCTAGCATAAAGAATTATCTTATTCTTAGTTCCTCAATTTCAGAGGCATCTGGAGCGGGAACAATGACTGATTTATCCATCTTTTCTCTACCAAACTTAACTAGCGCTTCTCCCAGTTTTATGTCAGAGTAACGTAGAGTCAAAGCTGCTGCTTTCCTTTCAGCCTTTCTTGTTTTCGGTCCTTGCAGCAAAGTGATGGGACTACCGCAGTCAGGAACTTCGAAGCAATAATCGTTCTTTCCTCTCATTCGCTCTAGTTGTTTATTTTCAGTTTCATTTCTTCCGACGATTATCTTGTTCTTTCCAAACCTGAAATGTCTCCCTATCTTCAACAGGTTAATGTCTTTAATCCCAACTTTTTTCTTGTGTTTAAATAAATCTCTGATTTTTGCTGCAAATTCCTTGTAGGTTAGTAAACAACCACCTGCGGGACATGGGTAATTTTTAATGCCGAACTCTTTAGTAAGTTTGATCTGTTTCTTTCTCGATCTACCGCTAATATCAAGCAGTTTTTCTCTATTAGCCCATCCTTTTTTTTCCGCTTCGGTTTCGGGTAGCAACTTCGCAGACAAAGGCCTCAAAATTTTTCCTTCTAAACCTGCTTCTTTTTCAATGACACTCAACGCTTTTCTGTGCTGGGACATAGGTCTTTCGTTAAGGACTTCTCCGGTGAAAAGGAACAAGGCACCGATTTCTTCGGCGTATTTTTTAGCTTTTTTGAACATGAATATTCTGCAGTCAATGCAGGGGTTCATGTTCTTTCCGTAACCATACTTGGGGTTCCTCAATATCTTAAGATAGTCTTCACCTACATTCATTATCTTAAGTGGTATTTCGAGTTGTTCTGCTATTCCAGCGGCGCCACATCCACTTTTTCCGCAAAGACAGAATGGGGAGATGAAGTTTACTGCCACAACATCTATTCCCTGCTCTTGGATTAGCTTCACTGCTAATATGCTGTCTAAACCGCCGGACAGCAACGCTAAGGCTTTCATACTGAACCTTCTAGGTCTTCATCCATTCCTATGGGTTCTGTAAACATATATGTAGTGTGTGAAGCCAAAACATTTAACTTTCATGTGTGTTGCCTAAAAATTGGCGAGGAAACAGCAATTGCAGACAACTTTCACACTGCGACCGTTTGAACCTGGAGACCTCGAAAAGGTCATTCAGATAAACCGTGTCTGCCTACCTGAGAACTATTCAACCTATTTCTTCATGGACATTTATGAGCGGTATCCAGCTACTTTCATTGTGGCTGAGCAGGGGCACAACATTGTAGGGTATATTATGTGTAGAATTGAAACAGGCTTTTTGAGTTTTGGCCTATTTAGCATTTCCAAGAAGGGTCATGTGGTTTCCGTTGCAGTGTTACCGGAATTTCAACGTAAAGGCGTAGGCATTGCTCTTACGAAGGAGGCGATGAAGAATATGCGTTTGTATAAAGCGAAGGAATGTTATTTGGAAGTGAGAGTTAGCAATGTCCCAGCAGCAAGTATGTACAAGAAGCTAGGGCTTCAAGTTGTCAGGACGGCGCGTAGGTACTACGCTGATGGAGAAAATGCTTATGTTATGGCGAAGAAGCTAAAGAAATGAAACGTTTGACTAATATTTCATAGATGTGTTTCGTGCTTCATTTAGAAAGAAGTCATTAAGCTCACAAACTTGAAAACACACGCTTTAGCATATATACTACTGCAATCAAGAAATCGTAACTAGCCAGAAATCTAATGGGGAAAGAATATGTCTTCCAAATGCACAGGAGTTCAACATAGAATGGTCGAGTTGAAAGCTAAAGCAGATGATTTAGCCATTGTCCGAGACAGCCTTGTTCAATATGGCGCTGAGCAAGTGGGTGTTTTTCATCAGATTGACACTTATTACAAGGTTCCGAAGGGTAGGTTGAAGTTGCGGGAGGTGGAGGGCGAAACTGGCGCTGAACTGATCTATTATGAACGAGAAAACGTTGCCGAGCCAAAGAGAAGTTCTGTTTTCATTCTTAAAATTCTTCAGCCTCAAATCTTTAAACAAATTCTTGAGCGAATCATAAAGGTTAAAGTTATGGTGGACAAAGTTAGAGAAATTTACGTTTATGAAGGTGTTCAGATTCATTTAGACACTGTCAAAGGCTTAGGTTCTTTCATAGAATTTGAATGCGTAACTTCCGAAGATTCAGAGCAACAGAAAAAAGACTTGCTCAAGTTGGAGAAACTCCGAGGACAGCTAAACATTGGCTCAAAACGTTTAGAAGGGCTTTCCTACAGCGACTTAATTTGATATCTCAACCATCGTTCTTCTCTTTCGTTCATCCAATTCACAAGCTGTAACATGCTCTTCGCAAAGCTCAGAACACCACCCAGAATAAATATAGAGAGAAAGAAGCGCAGGTCAACCATCAGGTCAACCTGCTCTATGGTGACATTAATTATGCCTGTATCTAGAATGCAAACAAAGTAAAACACAATCATCAAAGAATTTGCTATGCTAAAAACGTGTTGAATAATCGTGCCTTTAGCTAGTTCAATAAAGAATGTAAAGACTAGAAATAGCACAATCAAGGTTGTGAAGCCTGTTTGATAGCTATAAATGCCTTTAAGGGGAATAATTAACTTTGAAAAGATAGAGAAGAGAATGTAGCCAATCGCTACTTTAAGCAAAGCTTTAGAGAAGCGTGACAGAAAATCCCTCATCGTGAACTTATCGTCTTTTTCCTTTTTCACCTTATCCATGGTTTATCACCATAGGACCATATCTGAACATCTCCGTTTCAACGTAAATACGAATTTGCCCTCGTTCTGTCGCCATCGCCGCGTTAACTAGTGTTTCAATCTCACCATAGTACATGGCATTGGATGGGGCATCTACAGAAACCGCACTCTCCCCTAGTAGCTGATGTCTATCATTGAGTATCTCGATTCGAATAGCCCCACTTACGTTGAAGTAGAGCGAATGGTTTTCGAAGTTGATTGGCACATTTACTCTCAGATATGTGCTGTTGTACGTGTTGTATTCAGGCTCGCCAGCTGTAAAATTGAAAAGTGGTGCACCCCAAGGTATTGTCGTGTTAGCTTCGAATCCAAACGGTATCAAGTTGGCATAATTTAACTGGATTGAACCGGAAAGGGTGAAGTTCGAGTCGTTGAAGAGATAATGTTCTTGTATCATTATTTCGTTTAGGTTGAAGCTAATATTGTGAAAGATGGTTGCGCTGTTTTGAGGAGGAACTTGTTCTATGTAAGTGGTGGCTTCTGAAATTCGCTTATTTTCATAGTCTGTGATGAGTGTAGTGATGTTCAGTCCGGCAATATTGTAGTAGCCGTTGTTGTCAAAGATAATTGGCAATGTTATCGTGCAGTTTTCTTCTGTAGAATTCATAATTGGTTCGCCGAAGTCTACCCGAATTAAAGTGACAGAATAGACGCATGTGACAGCAAAAGCAAGGGCTATTATCCAGAAAAAACGTACAGCCCAACTAAGCGCCCGCAATGGCACGTTCATTTGGGCTTACTCTTCCTGCTGGTTTTCTGGTGGGATGAGCACTGCTTGGGATTCTTTTTGTGCGGGTTGTGGTGTAGATTGATACGTTTGGGCTTGTGGAGCCGGTTGCGGTTTAGGGGCTGGCGCTGGTTTTGGTTGCGGTTGTGGTGTTGCCATTAGGTGTGGCTTTAGTTGTTTTAGCGATTTGGGCTGTGGCTTAGCTTGAGTCGCTGCTGCGGGCACAGCAATAGGAACATGCTTGTGTATTACTAATGGAATTCCTCTTACAGTTAAGAGTGAACCTATCCATCCCATAATGCCTAGATACATTAGACGTATACATGCTTGAATGAGTGGAGCCAAAGCGTCACCAAACACTCTTGCCAAATCTCCAGAAGCAATTATGCTGAAAGGTTCCTGAAGAAAGAAAAAGGCGTTTATAAAAGTGAAAGCTAAGAGGGCTACACCAACAAAAAGAATGATTATGCCAGTGAGTTGAGGTTTATTGGCTATAATTATAGGCATGCTTACATTATCCCCTCTGTTACGATGTGGATATGACGATGATATTGTATTAAATCTTCTGTAGCAATAAACAATATTTCTTTAACTACTTCACAGTTTAGATTCAAATTAACTCTCAATCCCCAACCTTGAAGCCTATCAGAAGCTTATTTGGAAACGAACAAGATCTAGAAACTAAAAAAGCTACACACAAACTTTAATACACTATCCCCAAATTCTCAATGAAAAGATTCTGAACGAGCGATGGCCACTATGTCCAACGAAGAGAAAATGATCGTTACTCCATGGGAAGTAAAAGGCAAAATTGACTATGAAAAACTTATTCGCAAATTCGGCACGCACCCTATAACTGACAAACTACTAAGAAGAATCCAGAAACACACGGGAGAACTCCACCCGCAGCTACGACGAAAACTGTTCTTTTCCCACCGAGACCTAGACGTCGTATTAGACCTCTACGAGAAGGGCAAAAAGTTCGTTCTATACACTGGCAGAGGACCCTCAGGCCCCGTTCACATAGGCCATCTTGTCCCATGGATCTTTACTAAATATCTCCAAGACAAATTCAAAACAATGCTCTACTTTCAAATGACTGATGATGAAAAATTCGTTATTGAACAAGACCTTAAGCTTGGCGAAACAGCGGATTTTGCTTACGATAACGCGCTAGACCTCATTGCACTGGGGTTCAAACCGGAAAGCACGTGCATCATTTTCGACGTCAAAGACATAGCTCTTCTCTACGACATAGCCTTAGAAGTCGCCAAACGCGTTACCTACTCAACAGCAAAGGCAGTTTTCGGCTTCCAAGACAACACAAACATTGGATGGATTTTCTGGCCAGCAATCCAATCGGTTCCCTGTTTTATCCACGCTAAACTCACCGGCGAAAACGTGCCCTGCCTCATTCCAGCCGCCATTGACCAAGATCCGTACTGGCGCGTTACCCGAGACGTAGCACCCAAACTAGGCTACTACAAGCCAGCCCAAATCCACTGCCGCTTCGTACCTGGCCTCGGAAAAGGCGGAAAAATGAGTGCAAGAGAACCAGAAACATGCATATTCACAACTGACACTCCAAAAATAATCAAAAAGAAAATCTGGAATGCATTCACTGGAGGCAAACCCACCATTAAAGAACAGAGAAAGCTCGGCGGCGAACCCGACATCTGCACAATATACCAATACTTTCTCTATCTCTTCGAAGGGAACGACGAAAGGCTTGTCGAGTTGGCAAGAGAGTGTAGATCTGGAGAAACAATCTGTGGCGATTGTAAAACCCTACTGACGGAAAGAGTAACGAAATTCCTTATAGAACATCAAGAGAAAAGAGAAAAGGCCAAAGACATAATCGAGGAGTTTTTCATAAAACACTAATATGAGGTTTTTGTCTTGGAAACAAAGAAAGTCAAAGTCCCGCTTTCTGACGCCTACAAATTTTTGCACCCAATGCACACAGTGCTAGTAACCTGTATCGGTAAGGCTGGAAAAGCAAACATTATTACATTGGCATGGGTGATGCCAGCATCGATCAATCCACCTCTTGTAGCCATAAGCGTCAAGCCAACTCGCCATTCACACGGGCTTGTTAGAGAAGCACGAGAATTCGTTGTAAATATTCCAACCATGAAAATCGTGCAAGAAACATTGTTTTGCGGTAGACGAAGCGGAGAAAACTGTGATAAGTTCAAGGAAACAAAGCTGACACCATTACAGGCTAAGACCGTTGAACCCCCTATAATTGAAGAATGCATCGCTCATCTGGAATGCAAACTAGAGCAAACGTTTACAACAGGCGATCACACCATTTTTGTCGGCAGAGTAGTAGAAGCATATGTAAACGAAGATAGCTTCAAAAGGGAATTTGATATCAAAAAGGCAAAACTCATTTATCATCTTGGCAGAAACAAATTCGCGACGCTCTCACATGAAGTAATTAAGCCGTCTCTCTAGAATTATAACGAATATACTTCACCCAGGTCTAATACAATGACTTCAGGGCTTTCTTCACTAACCTTTTTTACAAACTCGTCAGCTGTCTTGGTGAGCACTGGAAAGGTTTAATAATGCATAGGAATCACGACTTTTGACTTAATCAAGCCCACTGCCTAGGCTGCTTCCTTGGAATTCATTGTGTAATATCCACCTATAGGAAGCAAAGCTACGTCAGGCGCGTAGAGTTCTTCCCTAAATCTCATAGCCCCAAAAAACCCTGTACCTACAGCATGGTAGATAGCTATCTCTTCTCTCTTAAAACAAAACCTGTAGGAACACCTCGGAGGGCCGTGTGGGAAGCTTGGGTCATTGTCATATCGATTCCCTTCACGTTTGCGGTACCTCTTATGTTGAATCCCATGGCTTCTGCAACTCCATTTTCCTTTTCGTAGCTGCATAATTCAGGTGTTCCAACAAACGATGCGTATGTCTGTTTGCAGATTTCAAAGGTACTTCCAACGTGGTCCATGTGATCATGAGTTACACAAGCAATGTTTGCTTCTTTAACATCCGAAGTTTTTATCGCCGCTTTGGGATTGCCATCAAGCCAAGGGTCCATGAAGACAATCTTTTCCGCCAGCTTTATTTCAAAGGTTGCGTGCCCCAACCATCTAATCTTTGCCATATCTAACGTCTCCCATTCCAAAGTCTTTTTACTTTCTTTGAATTTAAAGAGAATAGTGTGCTGATAAACTATGAGTCTCCCAGAAGACATTTTTGAAAAATATGAAGACGCTGGAAAGATTGCCAGAGAAGTACGAGAGAGAATGAGGCGTTTTGTGCGTGTGGGAATGCCTATAATTGAGGTTTGTGAAAGAGCGGAAGGATTAATCCGTGAAAAGGGTGGACAATTAGCTTTTCCATGTAACGTCTCTATCAATGAAGTTGCAGCCCACTATACATCACCACCCAACGATAAAAGTACAATTCCACCGAACTCACTTGTAAAAGTAGATATCGGTGCACACTTAGATGGCTACATTGCAGACACCGCGGTTACAATATGTTTCAATCCAGAACATGAAAACCTTATGCAAGCAGCCCAAGAGGGGCTAAAAGTTGCAGTCAAGACGATTTATGCTGGAATATCAACATCGAAATTAGGCTCAGCAATCCAAAAAACTATTAAAGCATATGGATGCAAACCTGTCTCAAATTTGACAGGACATCAAATTGGGCGCTATTTGATTCACACTGGGAAGTCTTTGCCAAATGTTTCACATATCATAGGCTCCAAAATAAGAGAAGGCGAAGTAGTAGCACTCGAACCCTTCGTAACCGTTGCTAACGCTGCTGGTAAAGTGAAAGATGGAGATGAAACAACAATTTTTAGGTTTGTGAAACGCAAATCATTGCAGAATACACACGCAAAACATCTGCTTAACTACATCGAAGCTAACTTCAAGACTTTACCATTTTCGGAACGCTGGTTGAATGGCGTTCTATCCCAAGAAAATTACGTAGCTGCATTTCATGAACTCCTCCGATCCAGATGTCTCATGTCTTATCCTATCTTCATTGAAGCCAGTGGAAAACCTGTAGCACAAGCGGAACACACAGTTTTGGTGGTGAAAAACGGATGTATAGTTTTGACTTAGGTGAAGATTTTCTCTTCTTTTCTTTTCTCTTTGACTTCACGGTATATTGCAGAAATCATCATAGTTCCCTCGCATTTTGTGCATGATCCAAGCTCCTTAAGTATATAGTCGCCTCGTTCGAAGTTTCTAACATTTTTGAACCCACATTTGGAACAAACTATCGTTGTAGTGATTGGTTGCGTTTTTAAAGTGAATCTCTGCATTCGTCTTTTAGTTTGAATCAACATGTAAGCAGATAGAGCCATTCCAATAAAGCCGATTAGCAAATAATACCCTGCAGTAGGATCATTACTTAGAAACAATTCGTATGCCTCGTATAATGCGGTTGAGGATAAGACGAGCGCAACAATAGTAACAATAAGTACAATTGAAGAAACTCTTCTTACAGCCTTTTCTGTTTCTCCATTCATTTTACTGCCCCACCCCAATGCTGTTTCCTATTCCAGCAATTATCACAGTGTCACCTTCCTTTGTTCTCTCTTTGATTACACGCTTAACTCGTTCAACTGCAACCTCGGTTGCGTCAAAAATTTCTTTTCTCATTGGTGACACTGCGTCACCGATGTCTTCTTTAATGATTACCGCGTTTATTGGAATTTTATATTTCAGAATGCTTTCTTCGATTTTATACTGTTCCGTTCCTGGTCCGCCAATAGCTGCTCCTACTCCTTCAGCTACATCTGCAAGCTTTTCGCCTTCAAGCTTCAAAGCGGCGTCTATCATGATTATTGTAGAGATTTTCCCATCATTCTCTTCAATAACTCTCTTTATTGCTTCTCCGGGCTTTCCCACATTACCGCCTGGACCTTCTGCCTTTATTACATATGCAGTTCGTCCTTCCAACGGAACTTTGGCTACAACGCAATCTTTTTCAATTTTCTTTTTTCTGTGTCCATGCATTAGTTTAGCTGCGACGAGAGCACCGGCGCCATCGCCAATGGGTTGACCGTATGAGAAAGCTTTGAGGGCGCTTGCGTAGGCTTCTGCTTCTCGCATAATCAATGGAAGTATCATTTGTATTTGCATAATGATGTAAAGGCTGAGTGTTTTCTTTCCTAAGATATAGAAGTGGCGTATAACTTTGTAGATTATATTTAACGCTGCAGCTGCTTCTAAGGTGTTTTCCAAATTGTTTACGTTGGTTTCATCTGCTGCTGGTGCCATTAATTTGACTTCGTCTTTGAAGCGGGTTTCTCGTACGTCAAGTATGTGTTCAAGTTTCCATACGATACCGGCTGGGTCCATGCTTTGGGGCTGAATTGTTATGTGTTCTAGGAATTGGTTAACTCGTTCTGTAGGGTCTACTTCGGGTTTTCCTATTTCTTTTATCGTTTTTATCGCGATCTTTCGTCCTTCGTCTCGTATGAATTTAAGGCGGAGCAAGGAACCTTCGATTTCTCTTATCATGATATACATTTGTATTCTTTGTCCGTAGAACATCATTACTACGAAGAGAAGCATGAAGATTATTTGGAATACCCAGCTTAGGCTATCTTGTCCTGGAAGGAATTGCGCTGGCAGCGTTTCTAGTTGTATCAATTCCGCCACAATTTCAGAAGACTATATTCACTAGGTTATAAGTCTTAGGTTTTCACAAGACGGTTGAAAGAGGGCTGCCAGCTTTTCTGGCTTCACATGGCCGAAGACCATACTAACACCTGAAACGGAGCGCGGTTTAACTTCCGAGTTCGGAATGGGATCGGGTGGGTCCCGCGCCCTTTGGCCGGCAACCTATATAGAGCGTGCTTTTTGGGTTTTTTAATCTTTCGCTCGTTGAATTATTTCGTGGGTTTTTTTGCGACGTTCAAAGGTTTTATGGAGTTTGTTTATAGTTTTCTTGTTTATGTAGCCTTTGTGTGGTCTGAAGCCTCCTGAGAATCCTTTGGGTATATGGAGTAATTCGTGGATTAGGACTTTTTCTCGGTCTGTTTGGCTGAGTTTGTCGTATCTTTCAGCGATTACTTCGATTAAATATCGTGGGTGTGTTTGAAGAGCTTTTTGCCAGAGTTTTTCTAGGCTGTGGATTCGGGCTATTGTGCGTTTTGATTCGGAGCCATTACTTCTGAAGCAATATACGTGTTGAGAGTTAATGTGGACGAATCTTAGTTCTGCTATTATTGTATTTATGAGCTGTTTTACATCAGGGGCTTCGTAGTATTTTATTCTCATGGGGTTTCTTTTTGTGGTTACATTAATAAAAAATGTTTTTAGCATTTTCATGCATATGGACAGTTGATGTATGATGGCTTACTATGTCTACATGCTTCTTTGCGAAGGCGGAAGCTATTATACCGGATATACTAAAGATGTAGAGTCTCGTTTTAAACAACACAAGAAGGGGATTGGTGCTAGGTATACTCGGATACACAAGCCTATGAAAGTTGTTTACGTTGAGAAGATTGGTTCGCGTAAGGAGGCAGTACGGAGGGAAAGAACAATTAAACTATTGAGCCATAAGAAGAAGCAAAGGCTTGTTGGGAGGTTGAATGTTTAGTGGAGTTACGTAAGGCATATATTTTCTGTTGTTGTGTTTGTGGTTGTGGTGGGGCTGTAGTCTAGCCAGGTATGACGACGGGCTCCAGAAGTATTTAAACGGGTTTGCGGACCGCTCGTGTGGGATGACGAATTTCTGGAGCGGTGAATGCTAGAGAAACCCGTAGGAACCATGCATTAACATGGTTTCGGGGAGAGGTCACCGGTTCAAATCCGGCCAGCCCCACCAAATCTTTGCGTGTACAGCTGGAGAACTAGGTTGTCTACTAGTTCTAAATGGTGGTTAATGAACGCTAAGCGTATTCGGGGTCTTGTGTTTAACGTCTTCATATTCTTCTGGATTTTCGAATTGGGTAGACTCAGCTGCCAAGTTGTTACAGCAATAAGCGCTATCTATAAAAGGCAAGCCTTCTAAACTATCACAAAAGCTTGGAGAACCATGACCGAAGAATCTAACAATAGTGCGTCAACCCTTCCAGAAAAACTCTTAATCGACAATCCATCTGATTTTCAATTTCACGCTGCCTATCTTGTCTACTCTGACATCTTTGAAAAAATATCAGATTCAGAAACCAGAAAACAGCTAAACCAGAACATCACGGCTCTCCAACAAAATCAAATAGATTATCCAATCTTTTACAGAAATATAAATCAATACCGAGAAGAAGCCAGTCCAAATCACCGCTTCAACAGAGCACGTATAAAGACGCAGAAAAAACGAGAATGGCGCCGAAAAACACAAAGACGAGAGAGAATTAAGCGACACAAAAAATAACCACCAAGTTTATTTTCCAGGCCCATATTACCCTTTTAACCTTTCATAGTAGCCTTGATGCAGGAATACTATAATGTACGCCGTTGAAACAAAAAATCTAACAAAGCAATATGGCAAAACATATGCCCTCAAAAACTTAGATTTCACCATCGATGAAAACGAAATCATGGTACTCCTCGGTCCCAACGGCTCAGGGAAAACAACCCTCCTTCTCATCCTCGCCACAGTTCTTAAACCAACATCTGGGCAAGCAAAAGTTATGGATCTAGATGTAACTAGTCAATCCACAAGCGTACGCAAAATTCTAGGCATAGCATTTCAAGAAGCAAGAGGTTTCTGGCGCCACAAACCCGCCGACATACTACGATTCCACGCAAGCGTTTGTGGTGTTCCAAAAGCAAGACGTGACAACTTAATAGAAAGCATCCTCAAAAACTTGGAACTTTGGGACGCCCGAAACAAACTCTTTATGCACCTATCAGGTGGACAAGCAAAACGGTTAGAAATCTCCAAAATCTTCGTTCAACGCCCAAAATTCGCCATACTAGACGAGCCGACCAGCCAAGTAGATCTGCGTGGAAAACGTAAAATCTGGGCACAAATCCTCAAACTACGAGAAGAAGGCTCAACAATACTCATTGCTACGAATGAGGTCCGCGAAGCTGAATACTTAGCTGACCGCGTAACCGTACTTGATGAGGGAAAATTCGTCGTATGCGACACTGTTAGACAACTGAAAGACAACATCATAGGCGGCGACATAGTTGAACTTGAAATCGACACCACAGATACCCAAATCATAGAACAATCCCTAAGCCAAATAGAAGGTACAGTAAAAATAACCAACTCAGGTGCAAACCGATTCAAAGCATATGTGTCAATGGCAGAGTCATGGGTGCCAAGAATGACAGACATATGCTACCAAAACAAAGCCCGCATCCTTTCTATTAGAATAACTGAACCATCTCTAGACGATGTTTTCCTCCACTTCACAGGAAGAGTCTTGAAAGAGGAGAGCAGATGAGGAACGTACTTCGCCTTGTCTGGTTCGATCTAAAACAGGAACTTAAGCCGCCTGTCTGGATTATCATGGAATGGGTTATCTTCCTTGTTCAAGTCAGCGTATATGGCGTAATGATTTCTCAACTCGTTACAGGTATAGACAACTATTTTCAATTCTACGCGGTTGGCTTGGTAATTATGATAACTTTTAATATGGCATCCCACACAGGACGTCACTTTGTTGAACACGCCCATGAAGGACGATTGCCCTACCTGCTTAGCCTCCCCATTTCACGGACAAAACTATTCATCAGTATTGCCTTGCAAGGCGGAGCAGAGCTTGCACTAATGCTTGCAGTCCCATTGACCGTCACGTTGCTAATCATCGGAAACCTCACATGGGTTTCTGCAGTTGCTTGCGTGTTAGCCCTGTTTTTTCTTGGCTTCGGTGTAGCAGGTTTGATGCTAAGCTTGTCTTTCATAGCTTTCAAGTCGTCTGACCTTTATACTGCAATCGTCACAGGCCTAAGCACTATAATAATTCGTTTTAGCACGGTGTTGTACCCTTTCATTTTTTTGCCTCCCCAGTACGCCTCAGTTGCACTGTTCAGCCCACTCACATACGGATCAGACTTGACTCGTCTTATCCTAGGATTTGATCCAAGTATTCTCATGAATCCCTATTATGCAGTGGCTGTACTGACAGCCCTATCGGTTAGCACATTAGGTTTAGGCTTGATTCTAATTCAGAGACTCGTAGAAGGAGTTAAGAGTGCATGAGTGAGATTCGCGTTGTTCTTGCTATAGCACGCAACGACTTCTCCTATTTCTTTCGAACAAAATGGCTCATGGCAGTGCTCCTAAGTCTTAATCTCTCTGACATGCTTGTCGTTGCACTTGTCTACAAGAGAATGATGACTTTCGACTACTTTGTATACTTTGTCCCTGCAGTTATAATTATGGGGCTTTTCGCTGCTTCCATGGACACAGGCAGACGAATTTGGCTGGCTCTTCGTGAAGGCGTAATCCAGTATGAACTGTCCCTTCCAATCAGCACTCACGGTCTAGTTATAGCCTATTTGCTCGCTGGAGGCACAGCTGCCCTAGTGTACGCAAGTTCTCTAATGGCAATTGCACTAATCGTTCTTCCGGCTCGTGCAATCTGGAGCGCCTTCATGTTGCTGCCTTTCCTTTTCATCTTGGCCATGGGACTCGCTGGCATCGCAGCTACACTTGCCGCAGTTGCGTCGACACATGGAGAATTCTTCTTTGCCTTCCAAAACATTGTGCAAGTCGCTCTCCTCACCCTAAGTACGGTGTACTACCCTATCGAAGTTATTCAAAATTACCTGCCGCCTGCGCTAATTATCGTTGTTGCTGCGAACCCATTAAGTTTGGCTGCCGAAGCCCTTCGCCAGTATACTTTTGCAGGTGCTCCTATTGAACTCGGCTTTCTAGCTAAAATTCTTCTTGCAAGCGTGCCTTTCGCCATTGTAGGTGCATTTGCTTACCTAGCTGCCCTTCGCAAATTCCAGGTTAAAGGAAAACTGTGAGTACCTTAGCCACGAATCAAAGAAAAATTCGACGTAAAATATGAGACACGTTTCAACATGAAATTGTGTTAACAAATGGTAGGCAACTATGAAGATCTTCCAATAAAATATTAATATCAACCCGCTGCTAAAGAAACAGGAAACTTATCTCAGCCCCCCAAAGGAGAATCGATGCAGATTTGAAGCCCTCAACACGAAGTTACATGTGTGTTTTGGTTAGCTGGATCTTACTTGTTTGCTACTCCGTTCTCCTTGCAAGTGCTGTAGAAAGCATTATTGACCTCTCGGGTGTTGTGCCGTCGGATGACAATATAAAGCATATAATAATTTTCCTTTATGGTCTTGCCATAGTGAGTTTCTTGGGAGGGTCACAAATCCCTGCGATTTTTCTAAAGAAAAGAAGCTTCATAGTTCAATTCGGTTTCAGCATAACGTTTGGCTTCATGCTTATACTGATAACTATCCTTAATGACACAACTCTCAATCCACTTCATGAAACAATCTTAAAGCCCTTCTTCTTGAACTATCCCGTGATTGCCGTAGAGTATTTGTCTATACCCTATTTTTTCATGATTTTCATCGATCTTTACTTAAGTGGACGCCTAAGTGCCTTCTCTTGGAGATACTTCAGCCAATTCCTTGGCGGAACGTTCTTACATCCACGACGCACATTCGACGAAGTCAGCTATAATCAATCAATTTTGTTTTCTTTGGTTTCAGTCGTCATAGTTTCCGTTACATGGATCATTCGGACGGTAGCATTTTCTCTAGCAGATTTTGTTCCTACACGTTGGCGTTTCGTTCCTTTTAGCATCGGCGAACCATTAGAACTTGTATCTAGGACAGTACTGATAATCCCTGCAGCACTGCTCCTCTGGTTGATAACGTCTGTTTTAGTGCATGTGGCAGCACGGCAACTCGGTGGAACAGGCAGCCACTCCAGAACAGCATCTTTGTTAGGCTTTGCTTTTCTACCTTCATTAATAACAATCGCCGTTGACTTGTTGGAGATCGGTCTTCAAATTGAAAATTCATTTTTGCTTTATGTGATCTTCTTGATCTTTGGCTTTGTTATTCCCTTAGTTTTATGGCCTCTAATACTCGTTATTTTCGCCATTCAAACATCAGAAAGGCTTTCATGGCGAAGTGCCAGTTTAGCTGCAATTATAGGGTTTTTGCCATTGTTCATTCTACTTACGCTGGCGTTTTTGTAGAGTGTGCCTGCATCGACATCAAAGCCTAGGAAGCACCAGAAATGCGCACGCGAAATTAAGCTCTAAATTAGATTCTGGAAGCCGGGGATGGGAATTGAACCCATATAGAGCAGCTCTGCAGGCTATGTATCCAATAGTTGATGCAAGAAACATTACTCTCAGAATTTCTAATTTGGAGAAGACAATTTCAGACTTTGCTGTTTATTTAAGCATTGATGAGAGACTTACTAAAAGAATGGTCAAGCAGTACCAATACATTGCCATACGATTTCTGAAGCATTCTAAGGGAATGGTTAGTAGAGATGCTGTTAGAGGTTATCTTAAAGGGTATCTTTCCATGAGTCCAAGTACTTACAACAATCAGATCAAAGGGTTGAAAGCTTTCATCATGAGATATCTGGGAAGACCTGAAATTGTTTTCGGGTTCAGGAAAGCTCCTATTCTAAATAACTATGAAGAAACTGTTCTGCCTTCCAAGGATCAGCTCAGACTTGGCTTTAGCACTTTGTCTGGCGATAGAGAGAAAGCGATCTTTATGTTTTACAAGGATAGTGGATTGAGATGTTCAGAGCTACTAGAGTTGGCAATAAGTGATGTAGATTCCTCTCTAAGGTCAATTAAGTCTCGACATAACACAAGAACAAAAAGAGCTGGAATAACATTCTACACCGTTGATACAGAAAAGTATCTTCAGAAGTACTTGGCAAGTAGGAAAGATGACAAGGAGAGGTTGTTCAGAATTGACAAGAATGTCTTCTATAGAATGTGGGTTGAAGTTAGCAGGAAAGCTGAAATCAAAATAACACCTCAAGTGCTAAGAAAATGGCAGTCCACTACTTTGGGAGAGAATGGTTGCCCAGATAGATATGTAGACATATTTCAGGGTAGAGCACCAAGAACAGTCTTAGGCAAATATTACACTGGAAGAGAACTACTTAGACTGAAGATGATTTATGAAAAATTCTCTGAAGGACTAAAACTACTAGCATAACCTTAACCACCACTTCCCTTTTTTCTATTAGATTGAGGTTTCTTCCACAAGTCATAAAAATGAAATAATTCCCTAGTCAAATTGCTTGGAGATTGAGAATGCCTAAGAATATGAGTAAATTAATGGACGTTATCTTCATTTGCTCCTCTGTTATTTTCAGTATTTCGGTGAGTGTTCTCTACATTGCATTTAAACTTGGTAACATGGTGCTCGGGCAGGTGTGTGGTGCTATTGTCCTTTCTCTGATAATTCCTTTCACCATCACATTGTTAGGATATATGAAGGAGAAGGCGGAAAAGAGGACGATAATGTCTCATGTGTTTATTCTCTTCTATCTCTTTCT